>JACMPN010000571.1 GCA_014377495.1 Candidatus Sericytochromatia bacterium | reverse complement strand
TCGTTTGCGTGGCTGTCCGGATGACGCGCCCAAGCCACCGTTTGGTGATCCGGCTTATCCGAAGCTTTGTGCATCGTTTACCAAGTTTCCCTGTTAAGCGACCGACAACCTTCTCAGTTGACGAGCGTCCAGGGCATGGACGGGGATTGAGGAGAGTATCGGATGTCGCAGCCTACGTGGATCAAATCGGTTTCGGTCGGCCTGTTGTTGCTGTCTGCGGCGTGCGGTACCCCGAGTCTCATGCCCTCCGTCGTCTCCGGCCAAAATCTGGATGCCTTGGCCGCCCAGTCCACGGCGAAGTACGGCATGGGCGCCCTGATCACCCGCGACGAGCCGGACATCAGCGCCGAAAACGGCATGTCCGTGCAGGCGGAACTGCCCGAGTCGGTGGATTTGCGCCCGCAGATGAGCCCCGTGGCCAACCAGGGCCACTTTGGCAGCTGCACGGCCTTTGCGACGATCAAGGGGTTCCGCGAGTGGCTGTGCCGCAAAGAAGGGCGCCCCACGGAGCTCAGCCCCCGGTTCTTCTGGTACGCCAGCCGTAAGTTTTTGGATCAGAAGACCCAGCCCGACGCTGGCGATCAGGCCAAAATGCACAACACCGGCCTGCCCACAGGCTTTGCGATGAATACCCTGAAGGTCTGGGGCACGGTTGCCGAGAAGTCGTTCCCTTACCCGACCCTGGCCCAGTTCGCTTCGATCGGCAAACTGCCCGAGGCGGAGCAGGACCCGGCACTGGATCAGCTGGCCGCCGTCGAGCCGCCCAAGGCCATGTTCGAAGAGGCCAAGCGCCTGAAGGTCGACCAGACGATCTATACCATCGGCAGCATCCGGGGCATGCGCAAGGCGTTCAGCGAAGGCAAGCCCGTCGTCATCGCTGCCCGTCTGTTCACTGGTTTCCAAAGTGCCAACGCCGCCAAAACCGGGATGATCCCCGTGCCCAACCTGAAGACGGACAAGGAAATCGGTGGTCACGCCATGTGCGCCGTCGGCTTCGACAACAAGCGCAAGGTGATCATCGTCCGCAACAGCTGGGGCACCAACTGGGGCGATGGCGGCCACTGCTACATCCCCTACGAGTACTTCAAGCTGAAGGACAGCGAAGGCCGGGCCCTGGTCCGTGGCGGCTGGACCATCCGCTAAACTATACCCAGACGCAACGACCGCTTTCAGGGCAACCTGAAGGCGGTCGTTGCGTCTGGGGGGTATCGGCCGGGTGCCTGTTCGTCCCTGCCCGCCTTGTAGGCGCTGAAAGCTCTGGCGACGAGGGAGTGCTGCCCGTCGAACATCTCGCAAAGCTGTCCATGCGCCCGGATGCCATGCCGGCAAACACCGGACATGTCCGGCCTGCCGGGCGGCCTGATACGATTCCTCACGGACGATACGGGGCAGGAGGTGGCGGGATGGGCATGATGGTCGGCGCCATGGAAGTGCGGCTGCACCTGCCGCACTCCCGCAGCCTCAAGGACAAACGGCGCATCGTTCAGTCGGTGAAGACTCGCGTCGAAAACGAGTTTCATGCGGCCGTGGCCGAAACCGAGGACCTGGATTTGTGGCAGGTCGCCGTGTTGGGTGTGGCGGTCGTCTCCAACGATGGCCGGCACGCCAATGAGCGGTTGTCCAAGATCGTCGATTTCATCGAGCGTGGGTTCTGGGATGCCGAGCTGAGCAGCTACGAGCTGGATGTGATGCCCTTTTTCTGAAGGTCCGTCGTCCCCGGCGGCGCGGTCACGGCCAGCCGGTTGGACCGCTGACCCGGTTACCGTGCGATACTGACGGCGTTTGTCGGTCGGGTCTCACCGTTTGCGGCCGCTCGTTTTATCCGGTTGGCAGGTTCATGCCCCTAACGGTCGTTTTCAAGGCGCAGTTTTGGCGTCGCAACGCCATCGTGGCTTTTCTCTATTTTGTCGGCGGCTGCCTTGGGCTGACCTTCGCGATCCCACCCGGACATGCATCCGCCGTGTGGCCGCCGTCGGGGATCGCCCTTGCCGCCGTCCTGTTCTGGGGGCCCACGGTGGCCCCTGGCATCGCCGTTGGGGCCATGACAGCCAATTTGTGGGCGACTCTGGCCTCCTTTCCCGGGGCTTCGCCGTTGCGCCTGTGCATCGTGGCCGGTGGGATCGCCGGCGGATCGATGGCGCAGGCCCTGGTCATGCGCCACCTGCTGCGGCGGCTCTCACGTGGTGCCGAGTGCCTGATGTCGGGGCTGGATGCCCTCCGGTTCGTCCTCGTGGCCGGGCCGTTGGGGTGCATCCTCGCCGCCACCTGCGGTCTGGCGGTGCTGTGGACGGTTGGGATGGTGCCCGACGCCGGTTTGGGAGTCGGTTGGCTGACCTGGTGGCTGGGGGACATGGTGGGTGTCCTGCTGGTCACCCCGATCGTGCTCCTCTGGGGTCAGGACTTGCCCCGTTGGGATTTCCGGCAGTTCCCGGAAGTGCTGATCGTGTCCGGCGTCCTCGCCTGTGTGGGGTGGTTGGTGTTCGGCACCGGTTTGGCGCCGACCGGCTTGCGGTTGCCCATCGTCCACTTGCTGTTGCCGCCGCTGATCTGGGCCGTGATGCGGTTCGGTCTCTTTGGCGCTGTGGCCTCGAACCTGGCCGTCGCCCTGATGGCCACCTGGGCCACGGCAGCCGGGATCGGGCCTTTTTCCGGCTACGGAGTCGAGGCGGGCCTGATGCTGCTCGACGCCTATCTGATCAGTTTCATGGCGGTCTCCGTCGTCCTCGGGGCCTCCGTCGATGAATCGGTGCGGGCCAGGCGGGCCGTCACGCAGGCTCATGCCGAACTCCAGGAGCGGTTCGACCAGCGGTCTTCCGCAGTGGTGGCGGCCACCGCCGCTCTCGGTCACGAACGGGATTTCACCGGGCTGATCATGGATACCGTCGAGGCGCTCGTCATCGTCCTGGATCCGGAGGCCCGGATCGTCCGTTTCAACCGGGCCTGTGAGGCGCTCACCGGGTACCGCTTTGAGGACGTGCGGGGCCGGAGCTTCGTGGCACTGCTGATTCCGGCAGAACAGCGGGCCCCACTGCAGGCTTCCTTTGCCCGGCTGTCCCGCCAGGGGACGACCGGGACTTACGAAAACGAGTGGCTGACCCGCGACGGCGAACGGCGGACGATTATTTGGTCCAACGCCGTGCTCTGCAACGCCGAGGGTGAGGTGTCGCATCTGATCGGGACCGGCCTGGACATCACCGTGGTGCGGCAGACCGAACAGGCCCTGCGCCTTTCCGAGACCCGGTTGGCCCGCCACGTGGCCCAGACTCCGGTGGGGGTGATCGAATGGGACCTGGACCGGCGGGTGCGGGAGTGGAATCCGGCGGCGGCAGCGCTGTTCGGCTGCGATTGGACGTCCGCCCGTGACCTGCGGGCCCGCGACCTGGTCGCCGAAGCCGATGGGCTGGCGTTTTTGGCAGCCTGGACGGCCCTGATCGGGGGGGCGGGCGGGGCGCATCTGGTCGTGGAGTGTCTGCGGGCAAATGGCGACGTGTTCGTCGGTGAATGGCACAACACCGCCCTGACCGATGAGCACGGCCGGGTCGTCGCCGTGGCCTCGATGGTCGAGGACATCACCCAGCGGCGGCGCTTCGAGCAGGGCCGCGACAAGCTCGTCCACGATCTGCAGGAGGCGGTGCGCCTGCGGCAGGAATTCATTTCCATCGCCTCGCACGAGTTGCAGACGCCGATCACCTCACTCCAGCTCGCCGTGCAGCGCCTGCTGAGCCCGTCCGGCCAAGAGTCCCTGACCCCGGACCGGCGGCAGCGGCACCTGGAAACCATCAAGCGCCAGACACGCCGGCTCAGCGCCCTGGTCGACTCATTGCTCGACGTGACCCGCATTCAGGCTGGCCAATTCGTCCTGGCGCCGGAGGCATGCGACCTCGTGGTCATCGTCCAGGACGTGCTCGCCAGACTCGACGGCGATGCTGGTCAGGCAGGCAGCAGCATCAGCGTGACGGGGCCTGCCGCCATCCCCGGTCATTGGGACCGGCTCCGCATGGACCAGGTGCTGACGAACCTGCTCAGCAATGCGATCAAATACGGTCGCGGCCAGCCGATCGCCATCAGCCTCAACCTCAAGGGCACGGTGTGCGAGGTGGCCTGCCACGACGGGGGCATCGGTATCCCTGCGGGCGATCTGCTCCGGATCTTTGCCCCCTTCGAGCGGGCCCAGGAGACGACCCAATACAGCGGTCTCGGGCTGGGGCTCTATATCGCCCAATGCATCGTCAGCGCCCACGGGGGCGAGATCTGGGCAGAAAGCGTCCCTGCGGTCGGCACGACCGTGCACCTTTCGCTGCCGACTAGCCTCATGGCCGACATCGTGCCGGCCGCCAGGGATGTCCTCGGCGGATAAGTCAGGCTGTGACCGGCCCTGCACCGTTCCGCTACGGGTGTGGGGCGCCCTGTGTGGCTTCGGTGGTGTCGTAGCGGAGGGTCTGGCCGAGCCGGATGTCCAGCCGCTCGATCGATCCTGCCGCCAGCTCGATGGCCGCCCGGGCCCCGCGCACGATGGGGCTGAGTTGCCAGGGCCGCAGATGGGGCACCAGCCGGACGACCAGACCCGCCTTGTCCACGAAGACCACGTCGAGGGCGTAGCGCATCCCGATCATGTGCACGCTGTTGCATGGCTCCAGCCACAGGCCCTGATCGGGCTGCAGGGGGGACGTGCCGAACAGGCCGCGCAGGCGCGTCCAGGGATTGATGGCGAGACTCAGCCGGGCGATCAGAGGCTGACCGCTGCCGGAGTTGATCAGGCGGACTGACCGGCTCAAATCTTCAGTTCGAGGGCGCCGTTGGTGTTCGTGACGCTGATCAGCTGGCCGAGCTGGGTGCTGCCGAGCATGTCCGGACCCACGACGAAGCCGTCGCCCTCTTTGGTGGAGCCCTTGAGCATGCCGCCGATGATCGAGCGCAGCAACCCACCGGGGATGGGGATGAAGCTCAGCTTGCCGCCATGAGGCTCGATCTTGAGCATCCCGTCCTTGCTGCGGGCGAACCGCAGGTAGATCTCGACCGGCAGGAAACCCTTGAGGGTGCCGTTGATCTTGGCGCCTTTTTCGGTCATCGAAAACTTCTTGACCTGGAAGGTGTCGCCGTCGCCGACGGCACTGTCGATGATTGCGTTGAGCTTGGCTTGTGGCAACGTGACTTCGCCATGCACGACCGTGGTCGTCCGGCCCGGCTCGTCGTCCATGTTGAAGGGATCGTTGGCCGTCTTGTCCCGCAGGAGGATCTCGGGGTTCTTGATGATCTGGCCGCCAGTGATGAGGTGGCCTCCCGTCAGGGTGGCGTAGTTGCCGGCATGGGGGAGCCACAACGGGTGGACCGCGTCGGCCTTGCCCATATAGATGGACAGGAAACCCTGTTGGCTGCGGACCTGGCTGACGGTGCCGACGATCTTCGGGCTGTCGCTCAGGTGGGCGGGATCGATCCAGAAATTGTTGCCGGTGATGCCGAAACGGCCCTGCTTGTCGCTGAACTTGGCAAGCTTCTCGATATTCAGGTTGAAGGTCTTGGCGAGTGGCAGCAGGCTCAAAATACCGAATTTGATGCTGGTCGGCACGAGGGCCATGCGCTTCTTGTCGTCCAGGCGGATGTCGGCCTTGACCGTGAAGCCGATATGCAGCTTGGTGGCTTTGCCGGTGACTTCAAGCTTGTTGTCAGGCAGAAAGCGGATCTGCAGGTTTTGGACCGCTTTGGCGGAGTCGCCCAGCTGGGCCCGCAGGAAGGTCGTGATCTGGCCGTCGGTGAGCATCACCTCGGCGCCGCGGATATTCAGCTGCCAGGAGGCACGGTCGTCCATGTTCAGCGGGTCGGCAGGCGTCAGGTCGATGATGTCGGCATCCAGCTGCGGCATGCTCAGCTTGAGGCTGTCGCCGGCGCCGAAGACGAGATTGCGGCCCTGGAGGCGGGTGACGTGGGGCTCGATCGGCTTGGCACCACTGGGCATGCCCTGCTTGGTGCTCTGAACCATCGTCTGCCAGCGATCGTACGCAGACGCGCCGCCGGGTGAGAGCCCGGAACTCGGTACGACTGCCATCACTAGCCCCCTTTGATATCCCTGTACTGCCTCGACCTCTGGGGTTATCGATGCCGCGATGCATCAACTTGCGGGCATTTCACCAGGTCTTAGCATTAATTTGGTGCGCCCTTATGAACCCACGTCGCAAAGGCCTCCGAGAGCTTCAGTTGCCGCTCCAGAAAGGGCTGCGGGTGGGACTCGACGTAGGCCAGAAAGGCAAAAAGCTCCCGACGGTCGATCAGGGCCATGATCTCGCTGATCGGCCGGTCGGCGTACGGGCCTTTGACAGGCGACGGCAGGTCGTCGGCGAACTGGGCACTGGCCTGGATCTCGAGCAGGGCGCGGGCCATGATGATCGCGTCCGCATCCGACAGCTGCAGGTGCTCCGGATTGACCAGGGCGACATTACGGACCGTCAGAAACCGGATCCCCTGCTGATACAGACTGACGAAGCCCAATTCCAGACTCGTCTCTGGTGGAGGCGGCGCTGTCGGTGTGGCGGCGCGCCTGGTCGAGACGGCGGGGCGGCCCGGTGGCGTTGCAAACCCGCCCATCAGCCCGGTGACAAAATCGATGACGCCGGTGACCATCTGCAGCGGCAAAGTGATCAGGTACTGGATCAGGACCAGCGGCCAGGAGAGGACCTTGATCAGCGGCATAATCACGACCTGCACGGCCCCGAACAGGACGGTCGCCAGGCTGTCGGCCCCTTTGTCGAGGACGCTGTCGAACTTTTGGGCCAATGGACCGGTGCCGAGGGCGGCGATCCTGATCTTGATGGGCGACCGGGCGACCGGAGGGCGGGGTGCCGGCACTTCGGCGGACAGGGGCCGGCCGGCCGGGGTCGGCGGCAATGGCTGCAGGCGACCGGTCTGACCGCTGCGCGCCGGTAGGCCCAGAGCGGTCATGGGATCTTCGCTGCGGGAAAAGGAATCCGTGTATTCGTGGCGCCGTTTTGGTTTTTTGTCCATGCCACCCATCTATCGCTGCAATAGGGCAATCATAGCAGAAGGCATCTTGGCCTCAGCGCTAATCAGAGCCCCGTTTTGCAATGCCGGCAACCGATCACCCCGTGCCGACATGGTTCAGGGTGCGATGACTAGTAACCGTAGCTGCCAGTGTTGGGGCTGGCGTTATAGGCGTTATTGCCGCTGTCGTGGCCTGAGCTGCCGTCCGGCGTGAAGGAGTCGTAAGGCGTTGGGGAGGGTTGCGGGGTGCCGGGCTTGCTGGCCGGGGTGAAACGCAGGACCCGCGACGGGCGGGGGGCCTTGCCCTGGTCGGCCACGAAGACGGCACCGGACTCGTCGCAGGAGATGGCGACGGGCTGGGCGGCGCTGATCGGAAAGACGCCGACGATCTGGCCTGTCGCATCGAACCGTTTCACATTCGTCTGCTCCAGCACGTAGATGAAGCCCTGGCGATCGGCGGCGACGTCGATCGGGGCGCTCAAGCCGGAGATGAAGGTTTCCGCTTTGCCGGCGTATCGTTTGATTGTGTTGCCGCTGACGGCGTACAGGTTGCCGGTGGGATCGGCGCCGATGCCGCCCGTGGCAGTCATCCCGGCGAGCGTCGTAAAGCTGGTCAGGTCTTCGTCGGTGACCTGCACGCCGCTGTCGGTCTTGACGAAGACCTTGCCGCCGCCGACGGTGACGTCGGTCATCCCGGCCTTGGCCGCCTTTTTGGGGCTGCCCTTTTGGGGGTTGCAGCTGAACAGACCCGCCTTGCCATCGGTGATATAGAGCCGGTCAGGACCCATGGCCAGGCCGGCGGCGGTCTCCCTGAGGGGACGGCTGACGCCGAAAAGTTGATCGCCGATCTCCGTCCAGGTCTTTTCGCTGCGGGTGTCCATGCGGAACACGGTGCCGGCCTTGAGCGTGCCACCGTTGTCCACGGCCGTCGTGTAGATCGTGCCGGACCAGGACGAGACGCCCGTGATCCGCCACTCGTAGGGGAATTTCTTGATCGGCAGCTCAAAGTAGCCGTTCGCCTGGTTGCCGAAGCCGTTGTAGCGGTTGTCGTAGGTGATCGGTGCCATCTTGGTGTCGCCATCGGCAAGGACGTTGACGGAGCCCGGGAAAATCTGGCCTTCGTAGTTGCAGGTGACGAATTGCCATCCGGCCGGTACGTCGGCGAGGTGAAAGCTCCCGTTGGCATCGGTAGAGGCGGTGAGGCCCGTGGCGGCATCGACGGTGATCTTGACGTTGCCCAGGGGACGGCCGCTCATGTCGATGACGGTGCCGTTCACTTTGCCTTTGCCCTTGGGCGCCACATACGGCCCGGTGGACGGTGCGGGGCTCGGGGAAGCCGTGACGGTGTTGTTGGCCGGCAGGTAGCTGGTGGGCCAGTTGACGCTGCCGGGGGCCTTCATCCGGCCACCGCAACCGACGAGTAACAGTGCCGCGAGGCATCCTGCAACGTACCGTCCGCTCTGCATAACCTGTCCCCCATTAATGTCCCTTGGTGTTCACGTTATCGATCGGGGGACGGGGAACCTTGTGCCGAAAACCGGTCAGCGCGGGCAGCTTGAGGCAAACTTGACCTGTTCTTGACTGATGCTTAACGATGGCCCGCTGGGCTGGGGCCATCCGGTGAGAGGTGCTTACCCCTGGGCGAACTGGCCGGTCAGCCGCACGGGCAGCGCCTCGACGCTTTGGACGGCGGCGGGCTGGGATTCGATACTCACCGTCAGGTCGGGCTGCGGATCGAGCGGCCGCTGGCAGACGATAAAGGTCGCCCAACCGCCCCAAAAGCGCTCTATCCGGATCATGTTCGGAAAGCGGGCGACGCTGCTGCGCCGCACCGGCAGGGCGTGATACATCTTGTAGCAGGGCCAGAGCAGGGTATCGACGAGCCAGTTGCGCTCAGCCTTGAAGGTGGCCAGCAGCAGGCCGCCGGGCTTGAGCCGCTCCATGATCCCCTGGACCAGGCGCTCGGGTTCCGCCAGGTGGGAAAAAACCCAGGTGGAGAGGACGACGTCGTACTCGCCCTCGGGCAGGGCGTCGCTGTCGAGGCGGATCGTGTCGAAATGGACGTCGGGGCGGTCGCCGTGCTTTTTGCGGGCGGCCTCCAACATGTGCTCGGAGAGATCCAAGCCGCGGTAGTCGGCAAAGGGCAGGCCCAGCCGGGCGATGCGGTCGACGTTGTAACCGGTGCCGCAGCCGAGATCGAGGATCCGGGAATCGGTCTGCAGGTTGGTGGTCAGCGCATGTTCGAGGGCGACTTCGGCCTGGCGGATGCCTTTCCAGTTGGAAAACCAGCCATTGAAGTCATCGTAGTACCGGGCCCAGAGTTTGTAGATGGCTTGAATGTACACGGTTGGTCCCTCGAGAAACCCTGATTTGCCTGCCTCGGAGCCTAGCCGTCCCTGCCTGGAACCGCTATCACCCAAACTGGCCAAGGTGGCGACGATCTGCACTGCACGTTGGGCGGCCTCTGATACCATTGGGGAGACAAAAATACCATTCTTCGGAGGATACCATGCCCCGCATGCGTCCATTAGAGCCAGGCGAGGTCTCGGCCGACGCCAAGGCCATCTTCGATACGTTTATGGCCAAGCGTGGCAACGTCCCCAACCTGTTCCGGACCCTGGCCCGCCGTCCCGTCTTCATGGCCGCCGCCGGCCAGCTCATGAAGTCCCTTTACGACGATTCCGGCACGGTGCCCGTGGCCCTGAAGGAAATGCTGGCCGTGCGGGTCAGTTTGCTCAACAGCTGCGGCTACTGTCAGTCGTCCCACACGGCCCTGGCCCTGGCAGCCGGCGCCACGGACTCGATGATCAACGCCCTCGAGCAGGGCTCCGAGGCCCAGACCTTCTCGCCACCCGAGCAGGCGGCCCTGGCCTTGGGCGAATGGATGACCCGCCACCCCGAACGCGGGTTGCCCGATCACCTCTACGACGCCCTCAGCCAGCAATTTGACGAAGGCCAGATCATCGAGCTGGTGGGCGTCGTGGCGGCGTTCAACTTTTTCAACCGCATGGCGAATGCCCTGGAGGTCGAAGTTACCCGCTAACCCCCTCTCGTATCAGTCAAAGCAGCTTCAATGCAGCACTTTTTCCTGATCGGTCTCGGGGGCTGGCTGGGCGCTTACAGCCGCTACCAGCTCGGCCTCTGGATCGCCGCACGCTGGGGGACTGGGTTCCCCTTCGGCACCTTCGTCATCAATGTCAGCGGCTGCCTGCTCCTGGGCTTTTTCGGGACCTGGGCCCTCATCCGGCCAGTCGCCGTGCCGCTCGAATGGCGGCTGGTGGTGGCGGTCGGGTTTCTCGGGGCGTACACGACGTTTTCCACCTTCGGGTGGGAGTCGCTGCAACTGTTCAAAAACGGCCAGACACTCGCTGCTTTCGCCAACGTCCTCGGCAGCGTCACCATGGGCCTGTTGGCCGTCTGGCTGGGAACACTCGCCGCCAAAGCCGTTGCTTAGGGGCTGCCAGACGATAACTTCGGTCGACAGCGGCCCGATGGGCGTCAGGCTGCGTTTTTGCCGATTGTGGCCGTACCGCCCCGGGTACGCCTCTTCACGGCGCCTGACATCGCCAGCCCCTCGAATCGCCGTCTCGGTCAGTGATTGTCTGGCAGCCCCTTGACGATGCGGACGACCGTTCATTACCGGCGCTTGGGAACTTTGCCGGGCGAGCGCCCGTCGAGCGGGTGATTGGCTGATGCGGTGCGCCAAAGCGGGCAAATCCGCATGCCGAGAGCCGGTAGACTGGTGATGCCGGCTATACTGAGCCCAGTGAGCGAGTGATGTCAGAACAACAAGCCTTGACCAGTGCCGAGCGCCTTGCCCAGCGTCTCCTCGACGATGCGGGTAACGATGCGGGGTACCACGAGTTGCGCTTCGTGGCGATGGCCCAGGCCCATACCTGGCAGGCACCCTGGCTGGCCGCCGAGCTGGTGGCCATTTTCGGGCACGCTGAGCAGGCACAGCGCATCCGTCCCGAGACCGTGGCGATCGTGCAGGGCCTGATGCGGGCGGCCCGCCTGGCCCGCAGCCATCCGGTGGAGCCAAAGGGGTTCGCCTGGACCAATCCCGCTGTCCTAGCCGCCGGAATCACTTCGCTGGCCCTCGTCTTGGCGGCCTTGATCAATCATGCCAGTGATACGGGTGGCAAACGCGGGGCGACGGCCTCGGTTGCCCCGGCCATCGTCCGGCCCAACATCCAGATCGTCATGCCCACTGCCCAGGCCCCCCAGACGGTCATCGTCCAGCCAACGCACGCCCCGGCCCAGGTGACGGCCACGGTCAAGCCTTCTGCCGCTGCCGTGGCGGCCCCGGCGCCCCAGGCCACGGCCACCCCGGCGACGACAGCACCGGCAGCCGTGGGTGAGGACGGCGTCGAGCCGCGCCAGCCCTGACGGGTCACAGCCCGGCCGTCATCGTCGGATAGTCAATAGAAAGCGGGCCGCCAGACGTCTGGCGGCCCGCTTTGGTTTTTGGTGCCGTTTTACTTGGCGACGGTCGCCATGGAAATCGGCCGGCCGACAGCGATACCGACCTTGGCGATCTCGATCATCAGCTCATCGAACATCGGCAGCGTCAGTGACTGCGGACCATCGGACATGGCCTCTTCGGGCTTGGGATGCACCTCGATGATCAGGCCGTCGGCACCGACCGCCACGGCAGCCCGGGCAACCGGCAACACCTTTTCACGGCGACCCGTGCCGTGGCTGGGGTCGACGATGACGGGCAGATGGCTGAGTTGCTTGACGACGGGCACGGCCGTGATGTCGAGCAGGTTGCGGGTGTTCGGGTCAAAACTGCGCAAGCCCCGCTCGCAGAGGATGATCTGCTCGTTGCCCTCGGCGGCGATGTATTCGGCGGCCAGCAGCCATTCCTGAATGGTGGCGGATAGGCCGCGCTTGAGCAGGACGGGCTTGCGGGTCTGGCCGGCGGCCTTGAGCAGCGTGAAGTTCTGCATGTTGCGGGCGCCGATCTGGATGATGTCTGCCCATTCGGCCACCTGGCGCAGGCTCGTCTCGTCGATCGCCTCGGTGACGACGGCCAGGTTGTGGCGATCGGCTGCGGCCCGGAGCAGCTTCAGCCCTTCGAGGCCGAGGCCCTGGAAGGCGTACGGCGACGTGCGGGGCTTGAAGGCCCCGCCGCGGAGGATCGTCGCCCCGGCGGCGGCGATGGCAGCGGCCGTGGTGTTCAGCTGGGCTTCGGACTCGACGGCACAGGGACCGGCCATGACAACGACGCTGCCGCCGCCGATCTTGGCGCCGTTCGGGAGGGTGATCACCGTGTCGTCAGGACGCCACTCACGGCCCACCACCTTGTAGGGGAGCGAGACCTGGATGACTTCGGTTACTCCGGACAGGCCTTCGATCCGGCTGGGATCGACGCGGCCGTCGTTACCCAGTAAACCGATGGCGACACGTTGGGCGCCCGGGATCGGCCGCGCTTCGTAGCCCATGTTCCGGATCGCCGTCACCACACCCTCAATCTGTTCCTGGGTGGCTTCGTGTTGCATGACGACAAGCATTGTGGCTCCTTAAATCGCTGTGATTGTCCCCGCTTCCCGGGCGGAAGACCCTTCATTCTACACAGAATCGCCCTGTGGCCCGGTGGACGGGCCACGCCCACGGTCTGTGTTCTGATGCGACGCATTAAAGCGGCGATTGGTTCCCTGGCCGTTGGCACAGGCTGTGATGATCGGACCTGAACGGCGCTCCCGTCATCCAGTCGCACCGGGACAGCGTGTTATCATGGCGCGCATCCGCTCCCTGCTGGCTATTCAGGAGATCATCATGCGCCGTTCCGTTCCCTTGTTGCTGCCCTTGCTTTTGGCGATGACGCTGCCTCTGTCGGCCATGGCCGAAGAGCTGGTCATCCTGCACACGAACGATACCCACAACCATCTGCAGCCTTTCAAGGATCGGGATGGCAGCGAAGTGGGCGGGGCGGCCCATCGGGCGGCCGTGATCGCTGCGGAAAAGAAGTCGCATCCAAACAACCTCGTCCTCGATGCGGGCGATGTCTTTCAGGGCACGCCGCTCTACACCTTTTTCAAAGGCGAAGTGGACATGAAGGCGATGAGCCTCGTCGGGTACGACGCCGGCGCCTTGGGCAACCACGACCTCGACGACGGTTGGGCCAATCTGAAGACCCAATTGAAGTTCGCCCAGTTTCCGATGCTCTGTGCCAACGTGACGACGACGGACGGGGACCCGGTTTTCCTGCCGGCGATGACCTTCCTGCGCGGTAAGATCCGGGTCGGGGTGATCGGCCTGATGGGTGCCGGGGCGTGGAACAACGTGGCCGTCAATTCCCGCAAGAGCCTGAAGTTCAACCCCATCGTGCCGGCGGCCAAAAAGTGGGTGGCGGCGTTGCGGGACCGGGTCGATCTGCTCGTCCTGCTCACCCACAACGGCCTGCAGGAGGATCAGGCGCTGGCCAAAGAGGTCCCCGGGGTCGACGTCATCGTTGGCGGGCACAGCCATTCGACGGTGCCCAAGCCCATCCTGGTCCCCAACGACAACCAGAACGGCATCGGCGGCACGCTCGTCTTGCAGGCTGGCTCCTATGGCCGCTTTGCCGGACGGCTGACGCTGGACGTCGAACAGGGCAAGATTACAAAGTACGACGGTGAGCTGATCCCGATCACGACGCAAGTGGCCGTCACCGGCAACAACGCCATCGACAGCATGGTCGCCCCCTATGCGGCCAAGGTGGACACCCAGATGGACCAGGTGATTGGCAACAGCCCATCCGGGTTGTCGACAGCGGGCAAGTTCGGCGGCGAAACGCCCCTGGGCAGTTGGCTGGCGGACATGATCCGCGAATCCGGCAAGGCCGAAATCGGGATCATCAACTCCGGGGGGATCCGGGCCGAGTTGTCCGCCGGCCCCGTCACCGTGCGCAAGGTGTTTGAGATCCTGCCCTTCGAGAACTTCGTGGCCAGCATGGACCTGTCCGGTCAGACGCTGATCGACCTGTCTGCCAAGGTGGTCGAACGCCTCTATAAGCAACAGGCCGGGACCCTGCAGGTCAGCGGGATGTCTTTCCGGGGCAAAGACGGCAAGCTCGTCGGCCCCGTCCTGGTCAAGGGCAAACCCATCGATCCCAAGCGCCAGTACCGTGTGGCTATCGTCGACTATCTGCTTGGTGGTGGTGAAGGCCCCTACTTTGACAAGCACAGCAAGCTCACCGTCTACCATGAGCTGCTGCGTGACCTGATGATCGCCCGGGTCAAGACCCAGAAGGTCCTGGGCTCCCCAGACGTCGGCCGGATCGTGATCGAGCCGGCCAGTCACTAGCGCCTTGCTGGGGCTGCCATGTTTGGTCGGAGGCGTGCGGCAGGGCGCTGTAAGGGGCTGACGACCATCCGGGGTGCGGGCCGTCGGTGTAACGGGTCGTGTCCCAGGTGCTTTTTACCGACGTGTTGCCTGGGCCCGAGGCGGTCACCGCCGTCGGTTGGGGCAGGTCAATCCCCAGCCGGCAGCAGTTGGCGATTGTCCGTCCGGAAAACCATCGGCTGGACGTGACGGCGGATACACGAACTCTGTGATGGGGGACATTGACGGTCAGTAACAATTCGTAATCATACCTGTGATAGGTGGCACCACGGCATAACTTGACGAACGGTTAAGCTCTTGCTTAATGTTCGTTGTGAAACCCTGTATGTTACACCGAGAGGACGCAAGCCAGGTGCTGACGAGCGAGCAGCCGATTCAACGGTTGCTGGCAGATTTGCCAACGGGCGTCACCCTCGTGGCGGTCTCCAAAGGGGTCTCGGCTGAGCGGATACGTGCAGCCGTCACTGCAGGGGCCACCGATCTAGGCGAAAATCGGGTCCAGGAAGCGCTGTCGAAGATGCCGGCGCTGCAAGACCTGAACGTCCGGTGGCACCTGATCGGTCGCCTACAGGGGAACAAGATCCGCCGTGCGGTAGAGGCGTTCGACTGGATTCATTCCGTCGAGTCGCTCGACCAGGCGGCAGACATCAGCCGGGTGGCTGAAGAGTTGGGCAAGCGCCAGAAAGTGCTGATCCAGGTCAACGTATCGGGTGAGACGACCAAAGGCGGTCTGTCACCGGAAGCGGCCTGGGCAGTGTTGCCGGCGCTGGGCCGGTTACCGGGTCTGGATCTGCGGGGCGTGATGACGATCGCCCCTCAGGCCGACGATCCGGAGACGGTCCGGCCGATGTTTCGGTCATTGCGGGAGTTCGCTGAAAAAGCGACCGACCAGCGGTGGCCGGGAGTGGTTTTGAAAACCCTCTCGATGGGGATGAGCGGTGACTACCAGGTCGCCCTCGCCGAGGGGGCCACGATGATCCGTCTGGGTCGGGCCGTGTTCGGCCCGAGGACACAAACATAACGCCAGAAAACGCGGCAGCGACGCGGTAAGTGATACGGACGAAGGGAGCCAGAACGGTGAGCGCAGATGTGTGGACGAAAGTGAAGACCTTTGTCGGCCTGCAGGACGAATACGAAGATGAGCATCATGTACCCCATGAAGCCATCGAGGAGCCTGCTGCCGATACGCGCCGCCGTGCCGGCCGTCCGGCCGTCGTGCCCGGTGGCCGCAACGACAACATCATTGGCCTGAACCCCTCGGTCCAGAACAATGAAATGGTCATCGTCGAGCCCCGGAGCTTCGATGACGCCCTTGCCGTGGTCGAAGCCCTGCGCAACCGCCGGGCCGTGATCATCAACCTGACCGGTCTCGACACCGAGCAGGCCCAGCGGCTGATCGACTTCGTGTCGGGTGCGACCCATGCCATTGACGGCAACCAGGAGCGTGTGGGCGAAGGCATCTTCCTCTTCACGCCGAGCAACGTCGTCATCAACTCGCTGCAGACCGAACAGCCCTGGCTGAACAAGGATGCCCGCGACCTCTTTTGGCGGGTGAAGTAACCCCTCTCTCCCATTCGTCCGGCTGGCGCCGGGGCGGGGGGGGGGGACCGGGCCCCGCCCCACCGGCCCCGCTTTGCGTGGTTGGCCGGTCGGGCGGTTGAGTCGTCCCTGAGGGCCAGATGTGGTATACCGGGCCCATGTCGAATACCCCCTTTCAAATCGCACTCATCGGTTCCGGCGTCATGGGCGAGGTCCTCGCCAAAGGCATCCTGGCCCATCAGCTCTGCGCCCCGCAGGAATTGCTGATCACATCCCCCAACGTCAAGCAGTTGGCCCGTCTGGCGGCCGAGATCGGCTGCGCGACGACGACGGACAACCGGGCGGCTCTGGATGCCGAAGTCATCCTGCTCGCCGTCAAACCCGGCCATCTGCCCAGTGTTCTCGATCAGCTGCAGCCGGGACTGACGGACCATAAACCCCTGATCCTTTCGATCATCGCCGGGGCCACCCTGGCGACGATCGCCATGCAGACGGGCCCCGATGTGCCCATCGTCCGGGTGATGACGAATACCGCCTGTCTGGTCGGCAAGGGCATGTCCGTCCTGGCCCCTAACCCCCATGTCTCGCCAGAACAGCTGGCCCGGGCCGAAGCCCTGTTCAGCGCCGTCGGCGAAACGGTCGTCTCCCGCGAGGAGATGCTCGATGCCGTGACCGGTCTGTCCGGTTCGGGGCCCGCCTACATCTTCCTGATCGCCGAAACGCTCATCGATGCGGGCGTCCTGCAGGGCCTGCCCCGGGCGATGGCCCGGCAGCTCGTGCTGCAGACGATGATCGGCAGCGCCGAGCTCCTGCGGGAGACTGGTCAGCATCCGGGCTCCCTGCGGGACATGGTGACGAGCCCCGGTGGGACGACGATCACCGGCATCCAGGTGATGGAGGAGTACAAGGTGCGGGCAGCCCTGCTGAAGGTCGTCGAGGCGGCGACCCAGCGCTCTGCCGAGCTGGGGCACAAGGTCGAGCAGGCCGCCAAAGCCAGGCGGCCCCACTGAGGTTCTTTCGGGCCGTCCATGATACCCTGCCTCCGGGCCGAACCCCTCCTAAGGTCCTTTAGGACCTGTCGTCAGGAACCGTCCCGGATTCAGGGCACCCTGAACGACCGGAAAGAACCTCAGTCATTTGGACCGGCTCTTTTGACACCTTTTTGGGGGCCCGGTTCGTTACGTTGATCGGGCACTGCAGCCCTGTGCCCACCGGAGACCGTCCTTTATGTCGACTCTTGCCTTTCTTATCTCCAAGCTCATCGGCTTGCTGCAACTGCTGATCATCATCCGGGCCGTGCTGGGCTTCCTGCCGCAAGTCGACCGCTACCACCCGCTGGTGCGCTTCCTGCATACGGTCACCGATCCGATATTGGCCCCGTTCCAGCGGATTTTGCCCGGCAATGCCGTGGGCATCGATTTTTCGCCCCTGCTCGCCATTTTGACGTTGCAGGCCATTGACCGGCTGTTGATGATGGCCCTCCACAGCATGCCCATCTAACCCACATGCCCACAGGCCCCTTGCCGACCGTCGATACGGCCGCATCGCTCTCCCGACCTCTCTGGTCCGTGGCGAATTTTCGGCACCTCTGGCTGGCCGGACTCGTCTCCCAAGTGGGCGATCGTATCCATCAGGTGGCCCTCCTCTGGTGGGCGACCGAACAGACCCACTCCCCCGCCGTGGCCGGCACCCTGCTCATGGTCTCCACCCTGCCACTGGTGCTGTTCAGCCCGCTGGCCGGCTGGCTGGCCGATCATTGGGGCCGGCGTCCCGTCATGGTCCTGGCCGATCTGCTCCGCCTCGTCGTGGCCGGACTGATGGCCGTCCTCCTCTGGTCGGACCGGCTAACCATCCCGTCTGCCATTGGGCTCAGCCTCGTGCTGGCTGTCGGCGGCGCCCTGTTCAATCCCGCCAGCATGGCCATCCTTCCCGACGTCGTCGACGAGGCGGAGCTGCCTCAGGCCAACAGTTGGCTGGAACTGACCATGCAGGTGACTGGCATCGTCGGCCCGGCCCTCGGGGGTGTGGCCGTCGCCCTGTACGGCACGGCAACCAGTCTGGCCGCCAATGCCGGGACCTTTGCCCTGTCCGCCGTCCTGCTCGCCCTCTTGCGGTTGCGGCCGATGCCTGTCGGCGACGGCGAGTCCATGCTGGCCGGGATGCGGCAGGTCCTGGGGTTCCTGCGGTCCCATCCCAGCATCGCCTGGCTGCTGGCCAGCTTTGGGGTCTTGAACTTTTTCGGCGTGCCCGTCCTCGTCTACATTCCCTACTTCGCCAACGAGGTCTTCCGGGTCGGCGCCACGGGCTACGGCCTGCTCGAGGCCGCACCGGCCGTGGGCATGGGGGCGGCGGCGCTGTGGCTCGCCTCGTCTGGACCACCCGGGAGCGTCGGGCGGGTCTATCCCCTCGCCCTGCTCGTCCAGGCCGCAGCCTACGTCGCGATGGGCGTCTGGCCGTCGATGGCCTGTTTTCTCGTCGCCCTGACGGCGATCGGCATGGCCCTGGGACTGGTCAATATCCTGGTCATCACCCACTTTCAGCAGGTCGTTCCCGGTGAACAGTTAGGGCGTTTTATGGGCCTGCTGATGACCGTCGTCATGGCCATGGTTCCGCTGTCCTTTGGCCTGGCCGGTGTGCTGACGACTCAGGTGGTCCCGGCATGGGTGCTGATCGGGTCCGGCATCGCGATGGTTGGTCTGTCGCTGGCGGTCCGGCGGATCCCGGCTTTGACGACACCGGTCCGACCCGACAGTTGACAGTTTGGCCCTCGCCGGGAAAACTGTTCTAGTACAGACTATTCAAGTTCGAACGATGAGGTACACCGATGCACCGTTACGCACACATGCTGCTGGCCGGAGCGATTCTGGTCGGGACGGCGATGCCGGCCGTGGCCCGCCCGTTCAAAGTGACCAACGACGTCCACACCCTGAACAACGCCACCTTTTTCTCCAAGGCGACCCTGGTGACGATCAAGGGACAGACAGATCAGGTCGTCGGTCTGGCCAACGTGAACATGGATAACCTCGGTGTCACTTCAGGCACGATCAAGGTGGACGTGCACGCCTTCGATACGGGGATCGCCAAGCGCAACGAGCACATGCAGGGCGTGATGGAGACGAGCAAGTACTCGTACGCCGAGTTCAAGCCGACCAAGATCATCAGTTTGCTCAAAAAGCCCCTGCCCAACCAGCCCCTGAAGGTCGCGATCGAAGGCACGATGACGCTGCATGGCATCACCAAGCCGATCAAGGTCGACGCCGTGATCACCTATCTGCCCGAGCAGGACAAGAGCTATCGTCCCGGCGACTGGTTTCAGTTGGAGACGACCTTTCCGCTGAAGCTCTCGGATTACAACGTCAAGGCCCCGGGGATCGTCCCGGTCAAGGTCGCCGACGACCTGACCATCGCCCTCACCGTGATGGCCAAAGCCCAATAGTCTGCGGGTGCGTGTTACCGCCGGCCAATCTGGGCCGGCGGTAACACAGTGACCTTAAGGATCCGCCTCGCCCTGGCGTCAGGCCTTGAGCGGGTCTCTGCCAGGTTGGGCATTCCAGAGAAAGCGGTCGGTGTGTTATTGTCGTAAAAGACAAAACGCGTCATTACTCGGGTTGCGGCAGGTAGACCTGTCGCCCTGTTGTGAAAGAGTGTCAAGGATGACCCCTCGTTCACTGCTTGCCTTTGCTGTGATTTCGGCGATGTCGGTCGCTGGTTGTTCGGCCCCTGCAATGGTGGTCGCACCTGCCAAGCTGCCGGCGATGCCCTTTCAGCAGTTGGGCACAGTTGCCGGCACATCACAGTCGTATGCCTACAATTCCGGCCTGTTCAGCTACAATCAGCTCTCGCCGCTGCGTTGGTACTCGGATGCCAGTAATGGCGCCTATACCCCTGGCAACGGCAACACGATCTCGTTCAGCTTTTTCGGATCCGGCATGCACCTCTACGGCAGCCTGCAGGCCCGTGGGTGCCCAAATATCCCGGTCACCGTCGATGGCGTCGGTTACACGATGAGCTGCCTGCTCGCTACGGTCAGCAAAGTGGCTCCCCAGTACGACCAGACGCTCTTGGACATTCCGACTTTGCCGGTCACCAACCATGCGGTGACGATCACCAATCCGACCCGGGGCAAGTATATTTACTTCACCCGGGCCGTCCTGGATCAGCCACCCCCGATCAACGCCAGTGCCGTGGTAAATCCGGGCTCAGCCTATGCTGGGCCGCCCGTCTGGGGGCCGTAACGATGCCGATGCGCCATACATGTCTTAGCCTGATCTTGAGCGGCAGCCTTGTTGCCTGCCAGGTGCCGGGACCGGCCAATGTCTTCGATGTCCGCCAAAGTCTGCCTGCAGCAGGGGCGCCTGCGGCTGCCGCCCGCCATGTCGGGCCTGACGGTGGACAGGATCTGGGCGTGCGGGGCGGGGCCACGCTGCACCTTAATTTCCGGATGTCCGAGCGGTTGCATACGTTGGGAGCCCCGCCGGCCCTGGCCTATGTCGTCTTTCAGTTGCGTGATTCCGGTACAAACGCCGTGGTCGCAACCAATACGGTGGGCGGCTACAGCACGTCATTCTCGAATGTCGGTGCCGGCACCTACTACGCCCGATTCGATGTGATTGATGCCCTGAGCAGCTCGATCGTCGTTGGCGGACCCCAGAATTCCACCAATTCCGTCACTGTGACCGGCTTGAGCGCCACCTACACGACGGGCTTTAGCCTCGTCTCCCCGACGATGCAGCTGCAAAACGGTACAGGCGGTGCCGTGGCGGCAACCTTTACCACCCCCTACGGGAGCGGGTTTTCCGAACTGATCAACCCGGCCACCAATGTTGTGATTGCCACGAATCTCGGTTCCGCCAGCCACCATCTGGCCCAAGTCGTCGACGGAACCTATGGCTTTTGGGGCTTTGGCGTCAACGGCGGCTTCGCCACGCCCGCCCGCCAGTCATCCAACGTCACGGTGTCCGGCAATGGGGCAACTGTCAGTGGCGCCTGGAACGTGACGACCCCCACTGAGACGATCGTGGCCGGTGGTGGTGGCTCGGCCGCTAATAACATCCCGGCCATGACTGCGTCACTTGGCGTGATGGGCGGGCACGACATCAACGCCGCCGGGGACATTGTCTTTACCACCCCACTCGTCCATCAGGTCCGCTTCATCCCGGCGGTCGGCGGGTTCCGCTATGGTCAGGCCATGACCGCCGGCAACATCTACACCATTGCCGGGACCACCTTTGGCTTTTTGGGCGATGGGGGCCTGGGCACGGCTGCCAGGCTTTTCTCGCCCATCGATTGCGCCTTCGATGCTTCCGGCAACATCTATGTCGCCGATATGAACAATCAGCGCGTTCGCCTCATCAATAGTGCAGGCTTCATCAGTACCTTTGCAGGCGGAGGTGGGAGTGTCGCCGATGGCATTTCCCCGACGGCAGCGTCTTTGACGTCTATTCGGGGCGTGTCGGTCTCCGGCGGTAGCCTTTACATCGCCGACACCCAGGCCAACAAGGTTCGGGTGGTGACTGGCGGCATCATCACCACCTACCTCGGCACCGGGACTGCCAGCTCGACAGGCGACGGGGGCAGCCCGTTGGCCGCCAACGTGAATTTTCCGGCGGATGTCGCTTTTGGCCCGTTCGGCCATGTGTATGTCGCAGAAGAAGGCGGCAACCGCATTCGTGTCATCGCCGGGACAACCAATCCTTATTATGGTCAGGCGATGACGGCTGGTAATGTCTATAGCCTGTCGAGTGGTTCCGGTCCGCGCCATTTGGCCATCGACAGTGTGGGCCACGTCTACGAAGTAGGCGGGCCGACCGCTGTCTACATGGTCGACTTGGCCAACAACCTGCGCCAAGTGGGCGGCACCGGTGCGTTGTTCAGTGCTGGGGGCACCTCTGGCAGCATCTCTCTGCTGTCCAATGGTGCGCTCCAGTATTCCACCTTTTCCAACACGCTAGTCAGGATCCTCTAGGCCGCCCGTCCCGTTGAACAGCCGCCGGCTGGGTGGGCACCGGGTCCCGCAGTTCAGATGATGCACCCTCACCGTCACACCCTCCCTCCCCGCTTTTTTGGCCCTGATCCCTATGCGGAACGGCGTTCGGGCGGTTCCTTCGCTTGGTCGATAGTGGCTTCAATCGGCGGGTTTACTTTGGCCTGATCGCCGGTCAGGTAGGCCCGGGCTATTTCGAGCCGTTGGCGTAGGTATCCGCCTGCCGGCTCCCACATCTCCACTTCTTTGGCGTCGACCTTGATCATGCAGATGTTCTGCTGGTCGGGGCCTTCGGGGAACCAGGGGCGCCAGCTCTCCTGCCACTTGTCGTGGATCAGCTGCCGGTCCTCACGGATCTGGGCGTCGCCCGACAGCGAGACGTAAGCGTTGTCCCGGTCACGGAAATAGACGACGCCGATTTTGGGATTGGCCCGGATTTCGGCGATCTTTTCCGTGTCCAGGGCACTGACGAACCAGAGGTCGGCATCGCCCTCGCTTTCCTGGGTCATCATCGGCCGGGAGTGGATGTAGCCCGCCGGCGTGATCGTCGTCAGCATGGCCACGCTGAATTCCTTCAGCCGTTGCAACAGGTCATCCATTGTCACATTGGTCGCCATGCACCCTCCTCGGTGGTCACCGTGCCACACCTGCGTCCGCTGAAGATCGGGAATCCCGGGGCATCGTCGGTGGCCGGCCGGCCGGGCGCCACGGCCATCCCGGCCAAAGCCGGTCGCAGGCGGGGACTCGCCGGTGATCGTCGCGCCCGGTCAGGGCCAGGGTTGGGGTGTACGCCTTTCCGCCCGGGCGGCTGGGGTCGTACACTGGATTGGTCGGTAGACGAGAGGAAGCAGCCACTATGCAGCGCAGAAATCCGGCCTGGTTGCGGGAGTGTATGGCCCAGGGCAAGCATTACCACTGGATCCGCAAAGCCCCTTTGGGTCATAACCTGCTCAACGTGGGCATTTATGCGGCCACCTTCGCCCTCATCGCGGCGACGATCGCCGCCGGCGGCCGGTTTCATCCCGGGCTCTACATCCCCGTGGCCAGCCTCATTTTTGCCTTAAGCTTCTTTTCCCTGTTCATCCTCGTCGTCCACGAGGCGTCGCACGACATGTTCGTCATCGCCAAGGACAATGCCCGTCGCCGGTTCTGGAACCGGGTCTTTGGCTGGAGCGTTGCCTTGCCCTTCGGCGTGCACTACATCCGCCATTGGGAAGAAGGGCACACGATTCATCACCTGCATCCGATTGAGGCCGAGGACCCGCAGGCCTTCAACCGGATCACCGGACCTGCCCTGTGGAAGATGGCAGCGATCTTCCTGATCGTCCCCGGCTACGCCTTCGTGCACCGGATCATCAGCAAGCGCAGTGTGACCCAGACCCGCACCGGCCCCGGCGTGCTCATCGGCTTTTTTGCCGTGTGGGTGCCGCTGATGGTCCTGACGGGGGCGCTCATTGCCTGGACCGTGCCGGTGGCCCTCCTGCTCGGCCTGCAGATCACTCTGGTCCTGAATCAGTTCAAGGGCGCCCTGGAGCACGGCGGCGAGATCGCTTTTGAGCCCAATCCGCTGCTCCGTTCACGCACGTCGTTCTTCCCGTTCCGCAACCTGCTGATGCCCTGGAACATCACCCTGCACTTTGAGCACCACCTGAACTTCTCGGTGCCGTGGTACGACCTGGTCCGGTATCACCGGGACATTCGGGGCCTCGTGCCGGCGGAACTGCAGTCGGAAATCTTCAACCGGGACATCCTCGCCCAGTTGAACGGCCGCAAGGGCCGCCTGCCCGTCATCGAAAACGTGACCACCTTCGAAAACGAGTCGGCTGCGGCACGTCCCTGACGGTTAGGCGCGCCAGACAACGGCATTGACCGGCGCACCGGATGCGTTCGCTCCCCCTCTCCTTAAGGTTCCCTGCAAGGGGGATCCAATGGGTTGGTTTGAGTCCAACGCGCTAGAGTCGGCGCTCCAACGAGTGGCGCTTGGCTTCGTAGGCCCGGCCCAGGCCCATTGCAATGGCTTTGTCACACAGAGCCATGGCTTGCGCGATCTCGTCCGTGTCCGACAGGGCACTGATGCCACGCTCGTAGAAACGGGCCTGTGGCAGGTAGTCGGCAAAAGCCCGGGCCGCATCTTCCTGGGCGGCCGGCAGGTACTTCTGGGCACCCTCCACCGCTTCCAGGCACGCCGTCGTGTCCCCGTTTTCATAGCTGGCCTCGGCCAACATGTCGTAGGCGAAGAACTTCACGGCATTGGGCAGGCTGTGCTGGGCAGTCAGGACCTTCGTCAGATACCGCTGGGCCTCTGCCGGCCCCATGAACGAGGCCTCCTGATAGCCGGCCTGCAAATCGGCCAGGACCTCGGCCGGGGTCTTATGCTTGGGTTCGGGTCGCCGTGCCATCGTTTTGCTCGCTTTGCTCGTCGCTGATCAGGTGCATGCCTTGGAGCCTAATCCAGTCGGTGCTTGGTCGCCTGGCCTTCACCGAACATCCCGGTGGTCAGCACAAGGTTGTTGCGCCAGCCTGCGTCAGCGTTCTTCACTGCGCCGCGCCGGGTACGCTCCATGGCGGAGACCGACGGGCCGTTGGTCGCCTTGGGCCTTGCCTGGCATTGCATCTCAGCACCATGCTCGGTTGCACCGAGTGGAATAGGCTCTCATCCCATGATAGCCGCAAGCACCGGCAACGCGGGGTCCGCCACCGACCGTCCAGCCTACGGGAATTCGATCGTTTTTGCCGTGTCGATGCCGTAGTCACGAAACAACGCCTGGCTCGCCTTGGTACAGGCCTGCAGGTGCTGATTGCGGTCGGCCGATTTTAATCGCCAGGTGCTGCACGCGAACAAACCGGCCCGCAAGCCGGTTTGTCGGTGCGCCAGTGATTCCTGGCGCATATTACAAGCCCTTAGCGCCAATAGCCTGCCGAAAAGGTCCACCCGTCGCCCTGCAAAACCCAGGCCGGAGCGGCCCAGACTGCCTGCGGCCGAGGCGGTGCTACCCAGCGGCCCGGGGCCCAGACGTAGCGCACGGTGGTCGGTTGCCACGTGTAGTAGCCTGGCGCCCAGACGCCGCCACGAATGGGGCTGACGCCCCGGGCTTCGTATTTGACCTTCGGTGGGGCCTGGTTGCGGTGTGGTTTGTTGCCATGCCAGCCGTTGTCGTGCTTGTTGCCTTTGTCGTTGTCGTGCTTGTTGCCTTTGTCGTCGCCGTGCCCGTCGTTACCATGGCCGTTGCCGGCGAACGCTGGCGTCGTCACCAAAAGGCTCATGGCGAGGATGGCGAAGAATTTACGTGTGTGCATGAGGGCACCTCTTTTGCTACAGGTGGTGGAGGCCGCAATGTTACTGTTCTTCATAACTATAGTTTGCCTCGCTGGCCTGACGCCAGTTAATTCGCATTGCGGAACCCTGTAGCCACCCACTTTGGAGACATCCCACGTGACGCCTTCAAACGGTTTTATGTTCCGGAGGCGTGGTGCGGGGTCCTGTTCCGGGTGCTGTGAAATCGCCTCAAGCCTTGGGCTGCTGCCGATCGGGCGAAATCGGGCGAGGGGTTACTTCAGCATGCGCCGGTAGGTGAAGTAGGTACCGA
>JACMPN010000570.1 GCA_014377495.1 Candidatus Sericytochromatia bacterium | reverse complement strand
GAACGAAGCCACCCCCGGCATGAACGCCAGCATCACGGCATCGGCGAGTTCCTTGGTGGTCATGCATCTGTTTGAAAAGCTGGAGACCGATGGCCATGACCCGATCCCGACCGTCGCGCCCGGTGCGGCGGCCCCGATCAGGGCGGGACCGACCCGCCACGGGCATGCCCATCCGGTGAAAGACGCACCGCCCAAGGTCGATCCGCCGCCCATGCCGACGGCACCCCCATTGTCTTTGCCGATGCGCGAGTTGCCGAAGACTCACGAGGCGCCGGCAGCCATTCGCCAGCGGGCCGAAGCGGCACTCAACAGCTACATCACGGACCAGTCCAAAGCAGATGGGGACCACAGCCTCACGCGCGAACAGCGGCAACGGGCCGAAGGCCAGCGCCAGAACGAGATCCGGCAGGCGGCTGACTCGGCAGCGCAACGGTACGTCACCAGCCTCGACTCGGCCCAGGCGCAAAAGCAGGTCGTCCGCAAGGATGCCGAGATTGCGACTGTGGCCACGGTCCAGACATCGGACGGTCAGACCCAGACGGTGGTCGTGGACCGGGCGAATCGGGTGCATTACGACGAGCCGCAAGCGGCAGGGTAGCCTGCCGGACGGGCGTGCTGTCAGGCTCGTCCACTAAACAGAACCGCATGCCAAGTGACTCAAGAAACTTGGTTTCCCCGGCGAGGGAAACCTTGAGAAGGGGGCCGAACGTACCGTTTGGCACCCAGTCAATGCGTTTCTGTCTAGTCGGCCAAGGCGTCGATCCTGGCGGCCAGGGCAAAGTCCTTGTCGCTGATCCCGCCGACGTCGTGGGTCGTCAGGTCGATGGTCACCCGGTTGTAGACGTTGGACCATTCCGGATGGTGATTCATCGACTCGGCCACCAGGGCCACGCTGGTCATGAACCCGAAGGCCCGGCTGAAATCGGCAAAGCGCAGCTCGCGGTGCAATTTGCCGGCGGCGAGTGTCCAGTCCGGAAAGGTCCCCAGTCGGGCCTTGATTTCGGCGCCGGACAAGTGATGGTGTTCGCTCATGTTGGTTTAGCCTCGCTGGAAGTTTTATGGCAAGAGTCGGCGGCGCCTTACGCCCGGCCGTAGACGGGGATGGCGCCGCCACTGATGTCGCGAGCCTGTTCGGATGCCAGAAACGCAACGGTGTCCGCCAATGATGCGGCTGTGACCCATTTGCTGAAATCCGCCTCGGGCATGGCGCTGCGGTTCTGCGGCGTGTCGATCATGCTGGGCAGGATGCAGTTCACCGTGATCCCACTGTCCCCGAGTTCGGCGGCCATCGCCTCCGTCAGGCGCAGGACGGCCGCTTTGCCGACACAATAGGCAGCCATCAGCGCTTCACCCTTGAGGGCGGCTCGGGCCGAGACGTTGATGATGCGGCCATGGCTCTGGGCGAGCATCACGGGCACGACGGCCTGGGCAAGGATGAGCACGGACGTGGCGTTGAGGTCCAGCATGTGCCGCCAGGTAGCCAGGGGCGTTGCGTGCACCGGTGTGCCCATGGTGAAGCCGCCGGCGACATTGGCCAGCACGTCGATGCGGCCAAACGTCGCACCAGCCTGGTTGGCCAAGGCTTGGACGGCGGTTTCATCGAGGATGTTCACACCGAGCGCCAACAGGCGATCGTCGCCCAGGCCCAGGTGGGCCAGCCGGTCCCGCACGGTATCAGCGGAGAGGTCGACGGCGACCAGTCGCGCCCCGTCGGTCGCGAATTTCTGACAGATGGCGGCGCCAAGGTTGCCGGCTGCCCCCGTGACGAGGACGACAGGTGGTTGCGAGTCCATGGATCCTCCCGAGCGATGTGCAATGCCTTGCTGTTATGGAACCACATCTGGACGCCACCAAACGACGATGAGCGGTGGTGAACGCTCATCAGGTCCACTCAGCCGGTTTCCCGACTGAATGTGAATCCACCACGATCTGTTTCCCCACAGTTTCCCGTGGGCCTATCCGATCAGGTGGTTATCCGATGAGCGTTCACCACCGCTCACGTCCATAAGATAACCCGTGTTGCGAAATGTTGCAAGCAGTATGGGGTCTGCATTGTGGAGGCGGTCCTGTGTCGCCCACTTGCCCCCAAACGACAAAAAAGTGGCGCCGATCCTTGCGGATCAGGCCCCCCCTCCGTCGTCCCCCGGCACTTGCGCCCCGGTTCACTGTCGGTTCCCCGGTCGTTATCCGGTGTTGCCACCGAACCGTGTCGAGGTTCCTCCGGTGTCTGCCTCTCCGGCGATCGATGCCCTTGCGGACAGACCGCCCGAGGGTCTCCAGGACTTGCGTCCCGTGCCACCGGTCCTTACGTTTCCTGTGTCGTTCAGCGGATGTTGCCATCCGGTGCGTTTCCGAGGTCACTGCAGGTCCCGCCTGTTGCAGTCCCAATCCTTGCGGACGGGCCGCTTTGCGGCAGGGCTGAGTATGAGGTGCATTCCTTGCGGAACGTCGGCCCTTCACTGCCAGCGTCGTTTTCGGCTGATGGCCCTTGCAGGTCACCCACTTACTCACACTGTCGGTTTCCGGTGCATTCCCCTTGCAGGGAACGTCGGCCCGTCACCACCAGTTTCGCTTTCGTCAGACAGCCCTTGCGGGTCATCCGGTTACTCACACGATCAGCT
>JACMPN010000569.1 GCA_014377495.1 Candidatus Sericytochromatia bacterium | reverse complement strand
CACGGGGGGGCTACCCGAAGCCGGACACCGAGGAGGGGCCCCCCCAGGGCCTTCCCCAGTCACCAGTGAGACGACGTCTTTGAAGATGAGTAACACGCCCAGGAAGAGGAGGGTGAGCAGGCCGCCCTGCATGATCTGGTCTTCCACGGGGCGGGGCAGGGGCCGGCCCCGCAGCTTTTCGATGATCAGCAGCATCAGGTGACCGCCGTCGAGGGCGGGCAGCGGCAGGAAGTTGATGATTGCCAGCTCCAGGCTGATCAGGGCTGTGAAGGTGTAGAGGTTGGTCCAGTCGGCCTTGGCCACGTCGCCGCCCATCTTGACGACGCCAATCGGTCCACCGACCTGGGTCCAGGAAAGCTGGCCCGTGACCAGCATGCCCAGGGCGCTGAGCAGCATTTTCGTCGAGTTGACCATCGCCGTGCCGGCCAGGGTGAAGGGTTCGAGGACGCCCGTCGTCGGCCGCATCACAGGCTCCGGACCCACCTCGACCCCGATCTTGCCTTCGGCGGTGGGGGTGACGGTCAGGGTCAAATCCGTGTTGGCCCGGTGCACGGTGAGGGCAACGGGGGAAGCTTTGTGGTTCTTGAGCAGCTCCTGCAGGCTGCGGCCGCCCTTGAGCTCCTTGCCGTCGACGGCCATGATCTTGTCCATCGGCTGCAATCCGGCGATCTTGGCCGGCATGTTGGCCATCACCTGACCGACGCGCAGGCCCGGGTGGACCTGATCGGTGGGGACTCCCATGGCGAAAAAGGAGGAGGCCATGACCAGGTAGGCCGTGATGGCGTTCATGATCACACCGCCACTGATGATCAGGGCCCGCTCCCAAACCTTGCGGTTGGCGATGTAGCGCTGGTCGCCGGCGGGGATGTCGGCCCGGTTCTCGTCGTCCAGAAAGGCGCAATAGCCGCGCAGCGGGATCGCATTGATCCGATAATCAGTCTCGCCCACGGTCTTGGTCCAGAGCGCCGGACCGAAGCCCACGGCGAACTGTTTGACGCTGACCCCGAGCCACTTGGCGGCACTGAAATGCCCCAGCTCATGCAGGACGATCAGCATCCCCAAGATGACGACGACGCCCAGATACTGCGCCACAAGCTTGTCCCCACTGTCAAAACGACCGCCAGGTGGCCCTATGCCACCGCAGCCGGAATTAGCTTCAAGTGTAGCACCGGCCTGTACCGGCGCGTCATGCGGAGGCTCTCCGCGCTGCCCCTCAGTGACTGGCAGCCAGCAAGCGGCGCACGGCGGTGACGACATCGTCCTGATCCGCCTCAGTCAGCCCCGGATCCAGCGGCAGAGAGACGCATTGCTCGCCTGCGAGGCTGGCGACGGGCCACATTTCCGGAGTCCAGCCGAACCGGTCCCGGTAATAGGAGAGGAAATGCACCGGCCGGAAATGCACGCCGACGCCGATGTGCTGCTGCTGCATGCCGGCCATGAAGGCGTCCCGGCTGATCCCGATATCCGGATCGAGCCTGATCACGTACAGGTGGTGGGCGGTCCGCACGTCCGGGCGGACGCCCATCAGCCGGATGCCGGGCAGATCGGCCAAGGCAGCGCCATAGCGCCGGGCCAGGAACTGCCGGCGGGCCCAGAAGCCTTCCAGCTTGCGCAACTGGTGCAGGCCGAGGGCCGCCTGCAGATCGAACATGTTGTATTTGAAGCCGGGCTCGGCCACGTCGTAGTGCTGGTACCCCGATTCCGTATAGCGCTTCCAGGCGTCCCGGCTCATCCCGTGCAGGCTGAGCATCCGGACCCGGTCGGCGATGGCATCGTCGTTCGTGGTCAGCATGCCGCCTTCGCCGGTGGCCAGATTCTTCGTCGCGTAAAAGCTGAAACAGGTGATGTCCCCGTCGCTGGCGATGGACTTGCCCGCAGACAGGCTCTCCGTGGCATGGGCGGCGTCATGGATCAGGGCCACGCCGTGCCGATCCCGCAGGGCCCGGAAGGCGGGCATGGCGACAGGATGGCCGGCGAAATGGACGGGCACGATCGCCCTGGTCCGGGGGGTGATCAGCGTCTCGACGTGGGCGGGGTCCAAATTGAGCGTGTCCGGCTCGATGTCGGCGAGCACCGGCGTCGCCCCGACATGGACGATCACGTTGCACGTGGCCGCAAAGGTGTGCGGGGTCGTGATCACCTCGTCACCGGGACCGACGCCCAGGGCCAGGAGGGCCAGGTGCAGGCCCGCCGTGCAGGAATTGAGCCCGATGGCGTGCTTCGTCTGCTGGTAGGCGGCGAAGTCCGCTTCGAACTGTTTGGTGCGCGGCCCGGTCGTCAGCCAGCCGGAGCGCAGGGTGGCGACGAGCTCCTGTTCCTCGGATTCATCGAAAGAGGCCCTATTGAAGGGCAGGAATTTCTCCCGCACAGGAGTCAGGGCGGCGGGTGGGGGAACCGAGAGGGGGGAGACCATTGACAAACTCCTCACGATGAACAGGGATGTCCGGCCCGGCAACCAGACGGCACAAACACGGCCCTACCGGGTCATTATCGCCCGATCGGCGATGATCAAGGCGAACCGGTGTCTAGAACAAGGCCATCAGCCCCCACATCGTCAGCAGGGCGCCGCCAACTACCTGAACCAAGCCCAGGCGCCAGACACGCAGCCAACGGGGGACCGGGCGGGCCGCCGACCAGGAAGCCAACAGGGCGCGGGCGGCGAACAGGGCACTGGCGATCTGCCGGGTGCTCGCCGGCTTGGTCGTCACCAGTTGTTGCAGGATGAACCCCAACCGCCGGTGCGTCGGGCCGGCGACCCCGAGGGCGGCGAGGAGCACCAGGGGCAGGTCCCACGCAGCCAGCGGGGCGGCGGCAAACAGGACCGCCTGGAAGACCAGCATGTAGGCCATCAGGTTGGTGCCACAACGCAGGTGGGCCCTGGGCTGGTGAACGACACAGGCCGGGGTGAGGGGGAGACCCTGTTCGAGGGCGTGCACCGTCTGGTGCTCGGCGGCATGGTAGCCGGCAAGCGGTGACAAGCGGATCAGGGCCAGGAAAAATAGCATGCCCGTGGCGTCGCGCCAGGCTGGGGACAATGTGACGCCGCTTATAGACGCCGAGATGTCCAACAGTATAATGATGAAGAAGTTGCAGGTGGCAAGCATAGCGCCAGTGGCCATCAGCGCCACATCTCCAGCCCCGCCGCGGTGGCTGCCGGAGGTCAGGTAGACGCCGAAGGGAGTGGCTAGGCCACCTACCCGAGGTGGCCTCGGCTCGGAGCCAGTCAGCACGTTTCGCAGATCAATGCCCATTGCGACTCCATCGTAACACTCACGCACCGACGCACCGGCAGAACTGGGCTCTGTCGAGGAAAGGGAACAACTGCATGCACCGGAACGTCTGGCCAGTAGCGGTCGCCGCTGGCGTTCTGATCGCAGGGAGCCCGGCATACGCTGCCGAGTCGCCCTGGGTGGGGCGCCTGGAAGCCGAACAGATGGCGAGTTTCAACTCGAACATCCTGCTGTCCCCCACCTCGCCTTCGGACTTCCTGTTCCGTACGAAAGTCGGTGGCTTGGGCCGTTACACCTTTCCCACCAGAACAACCGTTTTAGGTCAGGCCAACTACAACCTGATCCGCTTCGCCCAGCAGGGCACTTTCAATACCAGCATGTTCATCGGCAATGCGATGGTCATGCAGCCCATTTTCGATTTTGCCACCGTCTATACCGGGGCCATGGGGATCGTATCTCATGGCGACACGGCGACAGGCGTCTGGCGGCTCGACCGTGACGTCATGGGTGGTTTCCTTCTCCAAACGCCGGTCTCGACGGCCGGCAGTGTCTTCGGCGGTTACCACTTGGATTGGATGTTTACGGACGTTGCGACGTCCGCTTTCCGCGGCCATACCTTCCAAGCCGGCTACCGGCATGCGTTCACCGATGCGTTCGCCCTGACCGGTGGCTACCGGTTTTTCTGGAAAGACTCCGATTTTCTGGTCAAGCAGGGCCGCCACACCATCGGGGTCAACGGCCGCTACGGCCTCTGGCAAAACTTCCTGGCCCTGATGGGCCGGGCGGAATACACCTACATTGCATCGGTTGATGGGCAGAACTCCTCCATGGTTGATTTGAGCTTGCTGCTTAACGGTGGCTTCTGAAGGAGGCAGGTATGAGGCGGTGGTTGGCAGGTGTTCTGTCCGGATTTTTGATCGTCGGACTGGCACCCACTGTAACGGCAGCCGATGGACGGCGGGCCAGTTTGACCCGGGCGGACGCCGGGACCTTGGTCCGCCCCGGCGGCAGAGGCACATGGAAAGCGGCCAGGGTCGGCATGCTGCTGGCGACGGGCGACGAAGTGCGCACCGGCCGGGGGGCGCTGGCCGAGCTGACATACGGCGACGGGACCATCACCCGCCTCGGCCCGAACTCCACCCTCGGCCTGAAGGACACCCAAGTCCGTGGCCTCCGCCTCTGGGCGGGCCGGTTGTGGATGAAGGTCGCCAAGGGCTCCGGCGGCATGCGGATCCAGACCCCGGCCGCCGTCGCGGCCGTCACCGGGACAGACCTGTTCGTCTTCCACGAAGGCAACGGCTCCCAGCAGAGCGCCGTCCAGCGGGTCGCTTCAGCCGGCAGCTTCCGCATCGCTGCAGACTCCAACGTCTCGACGATCGGCCTGCTCGAAGGCGGCGTGCGCGTCCAGAAGATGAACGAGACGTTCGACACCAGCATGCTGAACCGCTCGGCCAAGGGTGTCTGGGTCGCCTCGACGGGCCTCGACGGACTGATGCTGGCGCAGGATGTGGGTGGCCAGGACCTTGCCGTCGGCATGAAAGCCGTGGCGGACCCGATGCAGCCGACGCTGCAGATCCAGCAAATGAGCCCGGCCGAAATTGCCAACAACACGAGCGTGATTCAGAACGTGGGCATCACCAACGGGTCGAATACGTCCAACAATAATGGCAACAACAAATCTAACGATAAGAAACCCGACGAAAAGAAGCCCGACGAAAAGCCGAACGGTGCGAACGGCAAACCCGCTGACGGCAAACCCGGGGATGGCAAACCCGCCACCAACAACGGCGGCAACAACAACGGCGGCAACCTCAACACGCCACCGCCGCCGAACGGAACCGATAACCGGCCGGGGACTCCGGTCAACCGTCCGGCCGGCCCTGACTCCAAGCCGGACGGCCCGCCGACGCCCGATGGTCGGCCGAACATCCCGAATACGCCACCGGTGCCGCCCATCCAACCGCCTACCCCGCCGATCCCCAACGTGCCGGACCCCACCCGGAACACGGTGGATCAGCTGATCCGGCCGGTCGACCGGTCCCCGAGCAGCGGTGAGCTCGAAATCATCATCCAGTAAACCCATGCAACCCTTGCGGGGCGCCCTGTTGGCGCCCCGCTTTTTGCTTTTGCCTGCTTGGTGTCGCTTTACCTGGGGCCAGCTCATCCTGCCTCTCTGGCCGCCGCCGTGCCGCCTGTGCCACCGACGCGGCCAAGGGCCCTGGTGCCGGCATTGCGACGATGTCATCCCCCTCTACCCCCGCCGGTGTCCCCGTTGCGCCAATCCCCGCCTGGACGGCGGGGATTGCCGGGAATGCCGCCGCCGTCCCCCACTCTTCGATTCCGTGACGGCCCTGGGGGCTTACCGGCGGGACCTGCGCCAGGCCATCCACCGTTTGAAGTTCGGCGGGGATTGGGATCTGGCCTTTCCCATCGGTGAGCGGCTGGCCCAGGCCGCGTTGCCCGACGTCGACCTGTTGGTGCCCGTCCCCCTGCACCCGGACCGGGAACGGTCACGGGGATACAACCAGGCGACATTGCTGGCCCAGGTCATCGGGGCCCGGCGGGGACTGCCCTGGCAGGATGCCCTGCTGCGGACGCGTGCGACGGTGCCCCAGATGCGCCTCGACCGGGCCAGCCGCCAATCCAACCTGGCCGACGCATTTGCCGCCGCCAGGTCCGTCAGCGGCCGCCGGATCGGCCTGATCGACGACATCTTCACGTCCGGGGCGACGGCCCAGGCGGCGGCCACCGTGCTGCGGGCGGCAGGGGCGATCCAGGTCCATATCATCGTGGCGGCACGGGCAATTCCGGCGCCTTGGGCGCGACCATAGGTATGTTATGCTGTGCAGGCAGCACAAGGAGACGGTATGCCCGCCAGAGTGATGATCGCCGACGATTCGCTTTTCATGCGGACTCTACTCCGGCGCGTGCTTGCACCGTTGGACGTCGAAGTCATCGGCGAGGCCGACAACGGTGACGATGCCATTACCGGCTATGCCGACCTCAAGCCCGATCTGCTCCTGCTCGACATCACGATGCCCGGCACCAGCGGCATCACGGCAGCCAAGCGCATCCTGGCCGAGTATCCGGACGCCTGCATCATCGTCTGCTCCGCCCTCGCCTCCAGTGAGCGGGCCATGGCCACCCTCAAGCTCGGCGTCCGCGACCTGATCACCAAGCCTTTTGAGGCCGCAGACATCCAACAACGCATCCGCCACGTGCTGAACGGCCAAATCGCATGACCCACCGCGTCCTGCTGGGCGAAAGCTCCCGTTTCATGCGCCAGCTCTTCCACAAGACATTGGAGCCCCTCGCCATGAACATCGTTGGTGAAGCGGCCACCCAGGCGGATCTGTTTACCGCCTTCGAGACGCACGGGCCGGATCTGGTGATCATCGATGTCAGCATCGGCGGAGGCGGGGCCGAGGCCGCCCAACACCTGCTCGATACCCATCCCGAGGCCAAAATCATCCTCTGCGCCTCCCAGTCCCGCCTGCCCGAAGCCCGGGCCGCCCAGGCCTGGGGCGTCCGCGAGGTGCTGCAGAAGCCCTTTCACCCCGAGAAGCTGCAAGAAATGGCCATTCAAGTCCTGATGAGCTAAAACGGCCGGGGATGGGGTGGCCATGGGGCCTCGTGCCGCTCACCGCCTGTCCATCTTTGCACCCCGAAGGCACACGCAATTGGTTAAGGGCTTGCGATTTTCACACAAGTTTTTGGTTAAGTCTTCGATAAGCAATTCAGTCGAAGCGGCGTTAGCCAAGGCGTGGCCATGCGGTTAGACACCGCTGAAACAGCCATCTGAGAATACAGCCGCCAAGTGATGTGGGCGCTGGACCGGGACTTCAACAACCGCATCGAGACGAATGACCCGTTCCTCAGCTTTCAGGCCACGGATTTCCTGCGCCAGGCCGACCGCAACTGGGACGGCGGCGGCGACCGCGTTGAGCTCGAGAGCGCCATCAGCTGGCGGATCGACCGCAACCACGACAACCGCATCACCGACGTCGAACGCCGCCAGGCCGGGATCGACTTCGGCTTCCCCGCCCGCAACTGATTGGCGATTGGGGGTCTTAACCCGGACCGGCAGCCTCGCGGGCCTGGCGCCGGCGCCGGATCGTCGCGTATTCCGGATCGGCGAAGTACATGCTTTCTTGGGCGCCCGTGCGACCGGAATACTTGGTGAACTGCTTTTGACCGTAGGGCATCGTCGTCTCCGAGCCGGGAAAGAAGCAGAGTTGGGCGATGCGCACCCCGGGATACAACGGGATCGGCACCGGTCCGACATTGTGCAGCTCAAAGGTGATGCTACCCGAAAAGCCCGGGTCGACGAAGCCGGCCGTGGCATGGATCAGCAAGCCGAGACGCCCCCAGCTGCTGCGCCCTTCGACACGGGCCGAGATCGTCGGACCGACCCGCACATACTCGAGACTTGCCGCCAAGGCGAACTCGCCGGGATGGAGGATGAACGGCTCCAGCGGCGGAACTTTGATGCGCCGGTTGTACCGTGACACCTGACCGAGCTGCTCGGCCGGATCCAGCAGAGGATCCAGATGGGTCAGGTTGGCGGAATCGACCAGGCGGAAATCCGTGCCCAGACGGATGTCCAGGGACGTGGGCCCGAACTGCTGTTTCGGATCGAGAATCGGGGTAACGACGATGTCGCCGGCGATGATCCGCTCGGCGATCTCCCATTCCGTGAGAATCATGAGGGCTCCTGCATCAGGCGGTGGAGGGTGGCGGTTTCGAGGGATTTCTGGAGCAGCTGGTCAAAATGCGCACAGCGTTGCCGCTGATGCCGCAAGGCACCGGCGACGTCGCCGGTCGTTGCCATCTCGTCGAGCCAGACGGCCCGCAGCTCATTGCGATAGAGCCAGCCGGCATTGAGGATTGTCGCGGCACTGGTCGGCTGATCGGCCAGCATGCTCAACAGCTCCGTGGCCGTACCCGCTTTCCAGCCTTCCAATTGGCGAAAAGCCTCGAAACAGGCAACCTGCTCTGCCTGGGGCCGACGGGGCAGGGCACTGATCGGCAGGCCTGCCCGCAAGTCCCCCACCAGCGCTTCGGCCGTATGGAAGTCCGCCGGCAGATAGGTCGGAATGCCCGCCGACGCTTGTAAACGCTCACGGGCCGTCGCCATCAGCTCGTCCAGACCCGCCGGCACGGCTCCCACCTGATCCGGCAGCAACTGCGCCAGCTCATCCAGGTGATGACGGACGATGTCCAACTCGACATGGACGAATCCGGTCGCCGCCAGATCGGCCAGCAGCCAGCGCATCCGCTGGAGCCGGCTCGGCGCCTGCGGGCCGGTGGGGCCGAACCACCATTCGGGCTCGGCATAGTGGCACGCAAACGCATAGGCCGGT
>JACMPN010000568.1 GCA_014377495.1 Candidatus Sericytochromatia bacterium | reverse complement strand
GGCCGTAAAGCGCCGTCCGACCTTGCATGGCAGCCGGTCGATCCAGCAGGCCGAGCGTCGTGTAGTACCGGATCCCCCTGGGGTTGGGCAGATCGCTGACACGGTTGCTCCCCGAGCCGGCGTAATCCGCCGCCAAGGCAGCAGCCACTCGGCTGGCCAACTCGTCGAGAGTCCAAAGATGGGCATGCAGCGTGTTCATGGGAACATATATAACACTGTCACATAACACTGTCAAATTAGGGCGGTTTGCCGAGGGCGCGGAAAGGCACTGTCCGCATCATGGCGGACAGGGCCTTTCACCCGATCGAATCGGGGTTAGGGGTGGGTGACGGGATCCGGTCTCAAGACCCTGAGTCTGGCGGGCCGCAGCATCCCGCTGACGCAAACCGCATCCTCACCCGGCAGGCGGGGCGGACCTACAGCCGCAGCGACCTGATCACCGTGCGCGAGTTCGGGTAACGGTTTCAGGGGTAGCCGCCCCTGTTTAGAGCGGCCCGACGATCGGTGAAAAGACGAGCGTGTGGGCTTCCATCCAGGCGGCCGTCAGGATCGACCCGTTCCAGTTCAGCGTGGGGCTTTCCGACGGGATGCCGGGACTGGCGCCGACCTTGAAGGGCTGGGACCAGCCGGTTGCGGAGAACCGCCGTAACCAGATTTCGCCGGCCACTTCCGCGGGGCCAGCGGGCGTGCTGGCACTGATCAGGTAAAAGTCATTCACTCCGACGGCGACCAACTTTGGCGTCGTCTCGACCGCACCAACGGGCAATGCCGGCGGGGTGAGGAATGTGCCCGGCACGTTGAGGTTGCTGGTGATCGTGGCCCCGGCGGCAACGTACTTGCTGCTCAGGAGCCCGTTGGGCTGCACCCAGACGGACAACAGGTTGCCGGCAGAGTCCACGGCCAGGCCCAGATCCTTGATATTGCCGGACTCCGGCACCAGGATCGCCGGGAACAGCGCCGGAGAGGCGCTGGGCGTCCAGGTCACGTTGGCATTGGCGAGGGCTTGCACGCCCCGACGATACAGGATCCGTGACGCCGACGTGCCGAGATTCGTGCTCAGCCAGGCGACATGATAGGGGCTGACCAGAGCATCGGCGTTATTGGTTGCCACTTGCGGTAACAGGGCGGTCTCGGGCCCTCCGCCGGCATTGGTGCTCAGGATGGCGCTCACGGTGTTCCCGTTCACAGCGGTCCAGTCCGGCAGGTTATTTCTCAGCGTGCCGTTCCACAACTTGGCCTGGACGTTGTAGGCGTCGCCGGAGGACTTGACCGTGTAGGTGCACATGACCCGGGTCCCGTTCAGGGCGACCGAGGGCGTCAGGCACGCCAAGGGCGTCCCACCGGCGATCACGGGCGTCGACGTGCTGGCCGTGACACCGCCGGCACCGTTGTATGCCTGCCACTCCAGACCGCTGGCCCCTGTGGCGACAAACCGGTGGAAGATCGTCGGCTGATTGCCACTCGTCGTGCTGAGGCCCTGCCAGATCACGTGCAGGCGGGTCTGGGTGGCGACGCCCGCCAGCTCCTGCAGCAGGATCTGCGGGGCGATGCCCGGATCCGTCGCCGTGTTGGGGGCGGCCAGAACCGTGACCCGTGGGTCGATCGCCTTCAGGGTGTTGGCCTGCACGTCCCAAACCCGCAGGACCGGCGTCGGGATCGAGGAGTAGCGCAGGTCCGGCCAAACCATGTGGACGAGGCCCGACACGCTGCCAGTCGCCAGACCGATGAACCGGGACAGCCCGACGGCCACCGGATCGATGGGCAGCTTGGCCGCCAGATCAGGCAGGCGTTGCGGATAGTAGACCTTGATCACGGGCGGCTGGTCGATGTTTTCTTCCAGGGCCCCCACGCCATTGCGCACGTGCAGCGAGACATTCGTGCCGGCCGAGCCGTCCAACGGACGGGGCAGGTCCGGGACCCGGACGAGGAGGGATTGCTCCGTACTGCCCGGCAAAGCGGTCGTCCAATACGACTGCACCCCGACCTGAAAGGCGACGCTATTCCGCTCAGGCACGGGATCAAAGCCGAAGCCACCGATCCGCAGGCGGGTGATGCCGGCCGTGCCGGCGCCGACCGGGCCGGTGGCCACGTCGTTGGTGGCCGACAGCACATAGCAGACACCCCGCAGCGGGTCGACATCCAGCCCGACGAGGTCCGCCACGTGCAAGCCGATACGCTCGATCGCCGTCCGGAAATTGACGGCGCCGAGGGATGCGGCATATTCGTCCTCGCCATTCGGCCCGGTCCCTACGGACACGGTGTTCAGCATGTCGGTCCGCGGCAGGGCCGCCGCCGTCCCCGTGATGAACACGGCCGTCGTCGAGGGGCTGATGATCACGGCCGTGGCCGATTGGGCGATGGAACTCCAGGTCGTCCCGTTATATTGCGCCAGCGTCGTCAGTTGCAGCAGCCGGCCGTCATTGGCGGCCCGCTTGGCGGCGATCACCTGGTAGATGCCGGCCGGG
>JACMPN010000567.1 GCA_014377495.1 Candidatus Sericytochromatia bacterium | reverse complement strand
GCCCTGATCGAAAACCTGCAACGGTCCGACCTGACGCCCCTGGAGACCGCCTTGGGCCTCAAACAGTTGGGCGAGGCCTTCGACCTGACCCACGACGAGCTGTCACAGCGGGTCGGCATGAGCCGCAGCGCCGTCACGAACTCCCTCCGCCTGTTGGCCCTGCCGGCACCCATTCAGACGTTGCTGGCCAAAGGTGCCATGGCTGCCGGACATGCCCGGGCGTTGCTGGGGTGTCCGGATGCGGCCTGGCAACTGGCCATCGCCGCGCGCATTGAGCCCGAGGGACTGTCCGTGCGCACGGTGGAAACCCTCGTCCAGGCGGGCAGACGATCCAAGCCGGCCGCCAAGGCCAAGCCGGTCATGGCGTCCCCTCACGTCAACCGGTTGCGGGACGCCCTCGGTACGGCGGTGAAACTGCGCCAGAACGGCGACAAGGGCGCCATCGAGATTGCATTCACGTCGACCAATCAGCGTGACACCCTGCTCGCATTGCTGTCCGACCGCCTCGTCCGCCAGGCGCCATGATGCCCCTCACCAAAGCCACCCTAAAACAAGCCAAGCCGTGGTGCCTTGCCGCCCTGCTGGCGCTGACGCTGTCGGGTTGTGCCGCCCGGGCGGACCAGGAAATCACCCTGGCGAGTTGGGGCAGCGTCGAGGAGATCGGCCTGCTGAAGCCGCTGCTCGCCCAGTTCAACCGCGAGCACCCCAAGACACCCGTGCGGCTCCTGCACATCCCTGACGGGTATTTCCAGAAACTGCACCTGCTTTATGCCGCCGGTCAGGGTCCCGACGTGGCGTTCATGAACAACTGGCAGCTGCCGACCTACGCCGCCGGCGGCGAATTGCAGGATCTGGCCCCGTTCATCAGCCGCAGCCAGGCCCTGAAGGCCGACGAGTTCGTCCCCGCCAGCCTCAATGCCTGCCGGTACAAAGGCAACCTCTACGCCATCCCCCGGGACGTCTCGAACCTCGTCGTCTACATCAATGAGGAACAATTCAAGGCGGCGGGTGTGCCGCTGCCCAACCCGAACTGGACCCTCGATGAGATGCTCGCCATGGGTAAGGCCTTCGTCAAAGACGAAAACAACGACGGCGAGCTCGACCATTGGGCCATCTCCGCCGACCCCCGGCCGCTGTTTTGGCTGCCTTTCGTCTGGAGCTACGGCGGCGACCTGCTGTCAGCCGACCTGAAACAGTTCACCCTCGACCAACCCGCCGCCCGACAGGGCTTGCAGGCCTTTGCTGATTTACGGGGCAAGTATCATCTCTCGCCCCGGGAGACCGAGACGGGCGGGGCGGCGATGGGCCAGCTGTTCGCCCAGAGCAAACTGGCCATGTTCGTCTCTGGACGCTGGAGCGTGCCGGCTTTTCGCGAAAAACTGACCTTCAAGTGGGACATCCGCCCGTTCCCCAAGGGTCCGGCGGGCAGCATCGTCGATGCGGACGCTTCGGGCTGGGCTATTTCGAAGTCCAGCCACAACCCGCAGGCCGCCTGGACCCTGATCGAATGGCTCGCCGGCAAAACGGCCGCCACCGCCTTTACCGCCGGTGGTCTGGTCATCCCGGCCCGGCGGGACGTGGGCCAGTCCGACACGTTCCTGCAGCCGGGTCTGGCGCCGGCCAGTGCCCACGTGTTCCTTGATGCCCTGCAGACCGGTCGGCCCCTGCGGACACCACCGGCCTGGGGCGAATTGAACGGGGAAATCGAACAGGCCCTGGGCCCTGTCTGGCAGGGCCGGGCGCCTTTGCAGGCGGGGTTGGCCAGCCTGCGCCATCGGGTGGAGCCTCTGCTATGAACAATCCCCTGACTAAAAATGACGGCTTCTGGGCAGCCTGTCTGCTAGCCCCGACCATGCTCGGACTGTTGATCTTCAACATCGGTCCGACGCTTGCCTCGTTCGCCCTGAGCTTTCATCGCTGGAACCTGCTCGGCACACCGGCATGGATTGGCCTGGAGAACTACACCCACCTGTTCGCCGACGGGCGCTTCGGCGCTGCCTTTGCCAACACGGCGATCTACACCGTCAGCTGTGTTTCCGTGGAAGTAATGCTTGCCGCCGTCATTGCTGCCGGGTTGAACCGGGCCGGCCGCTGGCAGGGGCTGTTGCGCACGGCCTATTACTTGCCCGTCGTCTGCTCGATGGTTGCCATTGCCATCGTCTGGAGTTGGGTATTCGATCCGGCGAACGGTCCGATGAACGCCGCCCTGCGTGGCTTTGGCGGACGGCCGATTGCCTGGTTGTCCGATCCGCACTGGGCCCTGCCAAGTCTCATCCTCGTCGGCGTCTGGAAAAACCTGGGCACGGACATCGTCCTCATCCTGGCGGGTCTGCAGGCCGTGTCGCCGAGCCTGATGGAAGCGGCCGATATCGACGGGGCAAGCACCTTCCGCCGCTTCTGGTCGGTGACCCTGCCGCTGATCACGCCTACCCTGTTCCTCGTCTCGGTCCTGGCAACGATCAATGCCTGCCAGACCTTCGATTCGATTTACCTGCTCACCCATGGTGGACCGGGCACCTCGACGCTGACGCTGGCCTATTGGCTGTACGAGAGCGCGTTCCAATACTTCAACATCGGTCGGGCCACGGCACTGGCTGTTATCCTGGCTGGCATGATCGGCCTCCTGGTCGGCGTCCAGTGGACGTTCCGGCGGAAATGGGTCTACGGCGAATGATGCGTCAGCTCACACAGGTCGGGCTCTGGATCGGCGCCCTGACGATGGGACTACCCTTCGGGTTATTGGTCGTCACCAGCCTGATGACGGCCCAGCAGACGTTGGCCTATCCACCGACCTGGATCCCCTCGCCCGTTGCGTGGGGCAACTATGCGGCAGCGTTGGCCGCCGCACCGCTCTGGCACTATTTTTTCGTCAGCGTCATGGTCGCTGTGATCACCTCGGCCGGCCAGATTGTCACGGGCGCCATGGCCGGTTATGCGTTCGCCCGCTTGTCCTTTCGGGGGCGGGACCTGTTGTTCGGGGTCATCCTGCTGACGCTGATCGTACCGGTGCCGGTGAATGTTATTCCGATGTTCGGGCTCATCGTCAAACTCGGCTGGCTGGACACGCCCATGGCGTTGGTCGTACCGGGTCTCGTCGGGGGAATCGGGACGTTCATGCTGCGTCAGTGGTACCTGGGACTGCCCCGGGAACTGGAAGAGGCGGCCCTGATCGACGGGTGCACGCCGTGGACGATCTTCTGGCGGATCGCATTCCCCGTGGCCCGGCCGGCTCTGGCGTCCTTGGGCCTAATCGCTTTTGTGGCTTCGTGGAACAGCTTCTTCTGGCCGCTCGTGGCCACCCATTCGGAGTTGTGGCGGACGTTGCCGGTGGGTCTGTCGAGCTTACGGAGCAGCTATCGGGAAGTGACGAACTGGGGCGTCCTGATGGCGGCAACGGCCATTGCCGTAGCACCGGCGGTGGCCGTCTTTCTGGCAGGACAACGGTTTCTGGTGCAGGGCCTGACGGCGGGCGGTTCCAAAGAGTGAGCCGTCACGGTCCGACCGGGCAGCAAACCCGCTCACGGTCTGCCCTCAGTCTGGTATAGTTACTTAATCAATGCCTGCCTTCGGAGAGCTTATCCATGGACGAACGGCCTCCCAAACCGTTGAAGAGCAACAGCTCATTTCTCGGCCAGATCCTCGTCGACAAGAAGAAAATTTCAGAAAAGCAGCTGGAAACGGCGTTGAACACGCAGTCCAGCAAGATCGGCCAGAACAAGCTGATTGGCGACATCCTCGTCAATCAGGGCGCCCTCACCAGCGGTGACCTGCAGGACGCGTTGTCGCAGCAGAGCGTGTCGGTGACCATCCCCGGCGAGGAGATGGACCGGATCGACAAGCTCAAGGCCACCGTCCAAGCCGACCCCCAGAACATCGAAAACCGCTGGCAGCTGGCCCAAGCTTACATGAAGGTCCTCGCCTTCCCCCAGGCCGTTTCCGAGCTGCAGGCCATCGTGCGGACTGCGCCTGACAACCTGCGGGCCCTGCAGTCCCTCGGCCGTTCGGCCAACAAGACCGACAATTGGGAACTGGCCGCGACTGCCTGGCAAAAGGCATTTTCGATCAGCGCCGACGACGTCAGCAAACACGGCGTCTTCGAAGCCCGGATCAAGCTGGGCGAGCAGCACATGCTCAACCGCAACCCGCAGGCGGCATCACGTGAGTTCCAGACGCTGCTGCGGCTCGAACCTGAAAACCCGACCTTCCTGTACCACTTCGCCATGACCTTCCGCATGCAGGACCAGCCGGCGAGTGCCATCAAGTACCTGCAGCAAGCGGCCAAGACCGTGCTGAGCCGTCCCGACCCCGTCGGCGGCAAGATTTTCGTCGCCCTGGGCGAAATTCTCATCGACAGCAAGAAACGCGAGGATGGCCTGCAGGCGCTGCAACAGGCCCTGCGCTTCGCCCCCAAGGATCCCAACATCTTCCTCAAGCTGGGCGAGATCTACCATGCCATGGGTCTGACGGACAAAGCCGTCGACGCTTACAGCCAGGCGTTGCAGCACGACCGGCGCCTAGTGGGGGCCCACTTGGCCCTCGGCCAGATCAACGACCAGAAGAACAACCGTGACAAGGCCATGGGGCATTTCCGCACTGTCGTGGAGCTGGATCCCCAGAACGCCCTCGGCTACT
>JACMPN010000566.1 GCA_014377495.1 Candidatus Sericytochromatia bacterium | reverse complement strand
TCCTTGCAGTTACCAAACGGCCCTACCGCATAAACGACGTCTCGCCCATTGGCTACACGGGTGGCTACAAACCCCCGCAACTTCGCCCTCGTCTACCACCCAAACCATAGACAACAGGCGCCCAGAACGAAGTCTGGACGCCTGTTGAAACCATGGAGCCGACGAAGGGATTCGAACCCGCGACCTGCGGTTTACGAAACCGCTGCTCTACCAACTGAGCTACGTCGGCAACGTTGGTCAGAATACCTAAAGCCGGATCGAATGGCAAGTGACCGCCAAACTCTGAAGGAGCCCTTGCCCCCATATCGACTGAATCTTGCGGCCTGTTTCACCCGATTCCAACCGGCCCTGCCGCCCACAGACTGTGATGCCCATGATCAAGAAGGTATTAACGTTCCGCGTCCCACACCCAACGTGGCATCATACCGGGGTGAGCAACCCTCCGCTGCCTGCTGATACATCCGTTTTGCCTGCCCGGGGAAACCCATGACCCAATCGCCCACCGACCCGCCATCGTCCGCCAATTGGCAGAGCGAAGTACAGTCTGCCCACCTGTATCGGATCATGGCGGACGTCGAACTGGATCCCGTCCGCCGACAGCTTTTCGCAGCCCTGGCCGGGGAAGCGGAGGCGCAGGCGGGCATCTGGGCCCGCAATCTCGGTCCGTCCCTGCCCGACACCAGGCCGAACGTGCGCACCCGGCTACTCGGCAGCCTGATCCGGCTGTTCGGCGTCAAAGCCCTGCTGCCGATGCTTGCCGCCGCCAAAGTGCGGGGCCTTTCGGTTTACCGGTCCAGTGCCGCCGGACACCCCATGCCGACGACGGCAGGCCCGGAGCCGTATCGGCATCGGGCCCTCAGCCAGGGAGGCACCCTGCGGGCCGCCGTCTTCGGGGTCAACGACGGCCTCGTTTCGAATACCAGCCTCGTGTTGGGGATGGCCGGTGCCGCCAATACGCCCCGCATCGTCCTGTTGGCCGGTCTGGCGGGATTGCTGGCCGGCGCCTTTTCGATGGCCGCCGGGGAATACATCTCCATGCGGACCCAGCGGGAACTGTTCGAAAAGCAGATCGCCCTGGAGCGGGAAGAATTAGCGCTCTATCCGGAGGAGGAAGCGGAAGAGCTGGCCCTGATCTATGCCGCCCGGGGCTTTCCCATCGATGACGCCCGGCACCTGGCCACCCGCCTCATCGCCTCGCCCGCTCACGCCCTGGACATCCTGGCCCGGGAGGAACTTGGCCTCAATCCCGACGATCTGGGCTCACCCTACGGGGCGGCGCTCTTTTCCTTTGTGGCCTTTGCCATGGGCGGCGTACTACCGTTGCTGCCTTATCTGCTGGGATCCGTTCGACCTGTGGCCTGGACCGTGGGCCTCAGTGTCGTCGCACTCTTCAGCGTCGGGGCATCGCTCAGCCTGTTCACGGGCCGTAGCGCCCTGTGGAGCGGGGCCCGCATGGTCCTCATCGGCCTGGCGGCAGGTGGGTTTACCTATTTCGTCGGCAGCGTCATGGGCGTCAGCCTGAGCTAGAGGCATCGCCTTGTCCGGAACTTGTGGCGCGCGCTGCCCACCCCTGCTGAAGGTTCTCCCTCAAGGGGCACCGTAAGCGTTGGCTTCGCTGCTCAGTGGACTGCAGCCGCAGCCGTCGGCCGGACCGTGGGCTTGGCACTCGTCACCCAGACGTCCGCAATCGCCGGTGACTTACCTGCATTGCCAAGTGCCGGCAGATGCCAGTTGTCGGTCATCGTCCGGCACACCGACAGGTGATCGTAACGCTTCGACGTGACGTGACCCGCCTTGACGCCCCGGCCGTACAACGCCGTCAGGATGTGCTGGTCGCCCATGAACGATTCGTCATAGGTCATCAGAAACACGGGGTACTTGCCGTTTGCATCCGGCGTGTTGAACCAACGTGACTTGTCCAGGGTGCCGATGAGCGCCATCAGCGTCCGGTCGATCTGCTTGGCCCCCACGGCCGGATACTGCACGGGATCATGGCCGTTGCTGATCGGGTCGTAGCCGAGAAAGACCTGGCAGTTGGCCGGGAGCTGTTCGGGATCGAAAGGCTTCTGCCACGTCGTGATCCCCGGCTGAAGCTGTTTGTAGGGATCGTGCTTCAGAGCCGGCTTGCCCTTGGGATACCAGAGGAAGGACGGAAGGCCGATCGCCGCATAGACGGAGGCGATGTTGGGCTCCGGCTTCCGCCAGAGATACTCCTGGGTAAACACCTTGCCCGCCGTCAGGAGGCGGTAGTTCGGCCCCGATGGCGACGTCATGGCATACGACTGGGACAACGTGGCGCCTTTTTCGCGCAGATACTGGGTCGACGGCAAATCCTTGACCTGTGTCAGCCCCTTGTTTTCCATGACGCACCAGACGATCGACGAAAACCACAATGGCGACAGCACGTTTTCCTCCTCATCGGCCCGGTCGACAGACCGCCCCCAGGCCGGATCCACACGCCATAATGGCGCCAATAGGGCACCACCAGGCATCCCGCAGCGACAGTGTGACATGAATGCCGCCCGCCACGGCAACTGCACAGCGTCGGCCCCTGACAGAGGGCGATGCCGACCCGTCAAAAGCCCTCACCGCGTGTGATCCACGTCCGCTGCAATCCGGGTTTCAAGCGCTATCCTACAAGTTATGGCACGCATCCTCACCCTGGGCGAAGCCCTCATCGACTTTGTCAGCACCGAACCGGGCCGCCCTCTGGCGGAGGTCGCCACCTTCCAGCGCGCCCCCGGCGGCGCCCCGGCCAACGTCGCTGTCGCCCTCGCCCGCCAGGAGATCCCCGTCGGCTTCCTCGGCCGCTTTGGGGGCGATCCCTTCGGCATGTACCTGCACGACCTGCTCACCACCGAAAACATCGACCTCAGCGGATCCTGCCAGGACCTCGCCAGCCAGACGCGCCTGGCCTTCATCGAGCTCGACGGCAAAGGCGAACGCCATCTCGCCGCCTTTTCCAAAGGCGGGTGCGCCGACGAGCGGATCACGCCGGAAGACTGGCCCGAGACCCAATTCGAGGACTGCAAATACCTGTACGTCGGTTCCCTGATCCTGCGCCACCCGTCCAGCGCCGCCGCCCAGCGCCGGGCGATCGAACTGGCCAAAAAACAGGGCGCCAAAATCGTCTGCGACCCCAACCTGCGACCTGCGTTCTGGGACACCCTGAGCATGGCCCGTCGGGCAATCGACGGGCTACTCCGCCAGGTCGACATCCTCAAGATCAGTGCCGACGAGCTGGGCTGGCTGCTCGACTGTGACCCCCAAAAGGCCGACCCCGCCAAGCTCTGGACCAAGTATCCTCTCCAACTGCTGGCAATCACCCGTGGCAACGGCGGCTGCACCCTGCAACGCCGGGGCGGTCCGATCGTCGAGGTGCCGGCCTATGCGGTCGCCGCCGTCGAGCCGACCGGGGCGGGAGACGCCTTTGTCGCCGGCCTGCTGACGGCCCTGTGGCAGCAGGAAAAGGCCCTCACCGTCCTGGAGCCTGAGGATCTGTTGCCGATCGGCCGCTGGGCCAACGCCGCCGGTGCCCTGGCCACCGGAGCCGTCGGGGCGATGACCGCCCTGCCCAACCGGGCCCGCATCGACGCATTGGTCAGCTCGGGCGCCGCCGGGACCTGATCTCCGCCCGACCGAGTTTAGCCGTGGGGACCAGCGCCACACCGGGGCCGTTGCGGCACACTGCCGGGGGAGGTGGTCCACAATGCACGATATGACCGGGGACCAGATCACGGAATTTCTCGCCAAGCAGTCGGTCGGGCACATCGGGATGGTCCGGGAGGGCCGACCGTACATCTTGCCCGTCAGCTACGTGTTCGACCAAAACACCATCTACTTCGCCACGGAAAACACGCCAAAGTTGGCCGACCTGCAGCAACAAGCCGAGACCTGCTTCGAGGTGGATGAGTTCGTGCCGGAACTGGGCCGTTACTGCAGCGTCATCGGTTACGGCCATGCCAGGATCATCGAGGACGCCGACGAACGGCAGCGGATCCTCCGGGCCCTGATCAGCCGTTTTGAGCGGGAGGCCCCGCCGATGGCCCGGAGCCGGGACCTCCCGGCCCACACGATGAGCCAGTCCTGCCCTTCGGACGACGCCCCGGAGGCACTGGAGATCGTCGCCCTGTCGCTGGAGGAGTTGCACGGCCGGGAAGCCGCCTGATTGTTCCCCGGTCGCGGGTGACCGACTAGCGGCCTGGCTGGGTTAAACTAAAAGGCATCACCAGGGGAACGGCTCCGTCGCCCAAAGGTTTCAGCATGCCCGAAGCACCCATACCCGCCAACGAGTCCCGGCGCCTGGCGGCGCTGTTGGCGCTCGACATCCTCGATACGACGCCGGAGCCCCGGTTCGAACAGATCACCCGCCTGGCCCGCACAGTCTTTGACGTCCCGATCGTCCTGATCACCTTGATCGACCACAACCGACAGTGGTTCAAGTCCTGCATCGGCATGGACGTCGCCGAGACGGGTCGCGATGTGTCCTTTTGCGCCCATGCCCTGGAGCAGGACGTCCCTTTGGTCATCCCCGACGCCCTCCAGGATGTCCGGTTCGCCGACAACCCGCTGGTTACCGGTGACCCGCACATCCGGTTTTATGCAGGCTGCCCGCTGGACCTGGGGGAGGGTCTGAAAGGCGGCACGCTGTGCGTCATTGACCGCAAACCACGGGCCATGTCGCCCCACGACATCGAAGTGCTACAGGACCTTGGCGCCATGGCCAGCCGTGAATTGCTCCAGATCACCCAGCTGGAAATCCTGCGGGACCTGCGGACGGCCGAGGTCGCCCAGACCCAAGCCCAGGCGCAGCTGGCGGCGGCCCTTAAAGTCGCCGAACAGGCCACCCGGGCTAAGTCAGAGTTCCTGGCCAACATGAGTCACGAGTTGCGCACCCCCCTGAACTCCGTCAACGGCTTTGCCGAAATGCTGGAAGATGCGATCGTCGGCCCCCTGAACGACGAACAGCTCGATTTCGT
>JACMPN010000565.1 GCA_014377495.1 Candidatus Sericytochromatia bacterium | reverse complement strand
TTTGGCGATCGCCAAGGCTTTCCTGCCCGTGCTGCAGGGGGGCTTCGGTGGATCCTGGTCGGCGCTCTGCCTCGACGAGGGTGATCGCCAAGTCGTGGTCGCCACTCACGGAGACAGTCCGTTCCGGGTGGGTAAGTGCGTCAACCCTGGCATGATGGCCGGCCGGCCCGTCCAGGCGATGCCCTGCTGGCACGGTGATCTCCGCCAGGCCACGCTCCTGCTCGATGCCGCTCAGCCCCTGAGGCCCGAGTATCTGGCTGTGCTGGCGGAACTGGCAGACCGTTTGGCAACGCTGCTTTGGGCCCGACGCCAAGACGAGGACCAGGCGTCGCTTGCCGCCCGATGTGCGGAGCTGGAGGGCCATCTCGCCCGTGTCAGCAAAGTGTCGGCCCTGGCACTGCTGTCGGCGGGACTCTTTCATGAGTTGCACAATCCGCTTTTGATCACCGGATCCTATCTGGAGACGATGTCCGACGAATTGGCGATCCTGGGGCAGTTGACGGAGGCCGTGGAGGCCGGCCGGGCTGATGACCTGGCGGTGCTGTCAGACAGTTACGATCTCTCCAAGGCAGTCGCCAGGCTCCGAAATGCCCAACAGGAAGGCCGGCACGCCCTGCGCCAGGCGGCGATGGTCCTGCGCGACTTTCGGGCCGTGGCAGGGGACTTCCCTGCTGAAGGGGCCTACGACGTCGGCGCCCTCTGCGAAGAAGTCGTCCGTCTGGTCCGGCCCACGTTTGCGCCGGCCGTGGCCATCCGGCTAACCTCGGCGGCTGTCGTCCCGGTGACCATCAGGCGGTCCGCCCTGCATCAGATTTTACTCAATCTGATCATCAACGCCTGTCAGGCGGCGGGCCAGGGGGGACACGTGCAGATCTCGCTCGGCTGCGATGGGGCCGGGGTGATGATCACCGTCGGCAATGACGGGGCCACGGTGGATCCGGCCATCCTGCCCCTGATTTTCCAGCCCTTTGTGACGACCAAGGCCACCAGTGGCGGGACCGGACTCGGTTTGGCGATCTGTCGCCAACTGATCGAGCCCGTCGGCGGAAGGATCGAGGTCGAAGCCCAGGCGGCATGGACGACGTTCCGGGTCCACCTGCCGATCGTGTCACTCCAGCAATAAGAGCGCCAGGGCGGCGATGGCGGCCGTCTCGGCCCGCAGGATCCGGGTGCCCAGGGACACGGGACCGGCCCCTTTTTCGGCGAACATGGCGCACTCCGCCTCGGTCCAGCCACCCTCCGGTCCAACCAGGACGTGGAGCGCTTCACCAGCGTTTTTGCCGGCTGCCGTCCGGATCGATGGGACGTCGGGACGCCGTTCGGCACAATAAAAGGCCCCCAGGGGCAGGGATCGGCCAGCCAGCGGCCGGGAGTCGAGGATCGCCGGGATCCGGCCCCGTTCACTTTGCTCAGCCGCTTCACGGGCGATCTTGCGCCAGCGGTCCATTTTGCCGTCGGGATGATGCATGACGGTGCGGGCCGTGTCCATCAGGTGGATGGCGGCGACGCCCAACTCGGTGGCTTTCTGGATCAGCCATTCCATGCGGTCGCTTTTGATGCAGGCCATCCAGAGATGGACCTCCCGCTCGGACTCGCCAGTCGCCGTCTCAAGCGGACCGAGTTCGCAGACGACAGCCTCTTTACCGACTTGGGCGATCGTACTCTGATACAGGCCGCCGACCCCGTCGAGGATCGTCACTTTGGCGCCGATGTCCAGCCGCAGGACCGTGATCAGATACCGGCGTTCGTCCTTGTTCAAATGAGCCATGCCGTGGTGCAGGGCGGCCGGATCGACAAAGAGGCGGGGAGCAGCCACTTACGTATTCTTTTTGGCCAGCAGGGCGACCCATTCGCCTTGGTCGCGGCGTTCCAGCACGGTCAGGCCATGGGCTGCCAGAGCTGCCGTCACATCGTCGGCCTTGCGGGTGATGATTCCCGAGGCGACCAGGTGGCCGCCGGAGGTCATATGACCGGCCCATTGGGGGGCGAGCTCGATGATCACTTCAGCCAGGATGTTGGCGACGAGGACGTCATAGGCCCCACTGACGGCCTCCAGACCCCCGATGATCAGCTCGACGCCCGTGACATCGTTCAGGGCGAGGTTTTCGGCGGCGACGGCGATGGCCAGGGGATCGGTGTCACAGGCGACCAGCGGACCAAAGCCCAGCTGGGCGGCCCCGATAGCCAGGATCCCCGAGCCCGTGCCGACATCCAGGAGGCTGCGGCCGGAGGCCGGCAGGTCCTCGAGCCAGGCGAGGCACAGCTGGGTGGTCCCGTGCTGGCCCGTACCGAAGGCCATGCCGGGATCGAGCTGGATCACCCGGTCACCGGCAACGGCCTGTGGGTCTTCCCAGGTCGGGGTGACAATGAACTGGCGGCCGATGCGCATGGGATGAAAGTACTGCTTCCACGAGTCGGCCCAGCTCTCTTCGGCGATTTCGCGCAGGCTGACCTCTCCGGTGCCGGCAGCGAGGCCGGCGCCGTTGGCTTCGGCAACCACGGCCCGCACGGCATCGGTGAGCGGCTGGATGTCACCCCAGGCGGGTGACCAGTAGGCTTTGAGGGTGACGTCCGTCGGCACGGGCCGGTTGGCCGGGGTCTCGGCCAGGACGGCGCCCTGGCAGCCCAGTCCGGCAAGGCGGGCGGCCACCAGTTCAGCCACGGTCGGGCTGGTCGGCACGGAAATTTCAATCCAGGTTGCGAGGTTCGTTGGTAACGTCATAAGACAGGCAGTGTC
>JACMPN010000564.1 GCA_014377495.1 Candidatus Sericytochromatia bacterium | reverse complement strand
GACCGTCGACTGCGGGGCGGAGTGATACGGCAGGCCATTGGCGGCCAGGGGACCTGGCGGCATCGAGGTCGCCGAGGCTACACCCGTGTGGAAATATGCGTTGGGACCATCGGCAATACCGCCATCGGTATCGTTGAAGGTCGACCCTGGATATGCCCCATCGGTGACCAGGATGTGCGGGGCGTTGGCACCGCCCCCTTGGAGACCGAGGGCATAGTCCGACGCTACGGAGACGTTCGTCGGAAAGGCATCGAACCGCATCGTCACGTCAAACGTGCCGGACCCGGTGTAGCTGCCGACGGAAGTGATCCCCTCAGTGCCGCCACTGAAATTGTCGATGTGCACACCGGCAGCGTCCACCACCGGCGCCCCGACAACGTTCCAGATGGTGGTGTCGATACCGTCGGTGAAGTCGTCGGCGTCGCCCCCGTTCAGCGTCCGTTTGATGCTGAAGGGCTCCAGACTCTTGGCACCGATCGCTGCGGTCCCGATGACATGGGGGTTCAACGGGTTCGTCTGGTCGATGTCGCCCCGCATCAGGAGGTAATGACCCTGCGGCGTCCGCAGATTGTGCGTGTCGTCGAGGTGAAACTCGCCGTTGCGGGTGTAGTAGACCTGGGTGCCGGGATTGAGGTCCTTGGCCACGGCATAGAGGCCTTCCCCGCGGATGCCGGCATGCCACTCGGACGAGCTGGAGACAATGGCGCCTTGAGACCAGTCGTAGACTTCGTTGCGGCCCAGGATCTGCTCGGCGCCCTGACGCTGACGACCACTCGTCAGGCTCTCCCGCTCGGTGATCGCCGTGCCGGAAAAGCTCGTCCGCTTGGCCTTGAGACCGATGGTGGCCGTCCCGGCCGACTGGGCGTTCAGGTTGGATATCCAGGCATCCAGGACTTTGAAGTTCGCCTGCGCGTTCCAAAAGGCAGCTGGATTTGAACCCACGCTCATACGAACCCTCCCCCGAACCAGTCATTTCCCCTGTTATCGCACGCAGTCAGGCCGCACCGCTCCCAATCAACGGAGATTTAACAATCTCTAAAACCCCACGCAGCCAGCCAGCCAACTCTCACACGGCATCGAGCGGCCAGACCAAGGGCAGGTGCAGGATCTTGCGGCCTTCCACCCAGAGCAGGCCCAGGTCGCTCCCCCTGGCGATCAGCCACGGCACCTCCGAGGAAATGGCGGACGACGGCCGGAACACGCGGGACGTCGTCCAGGTCCCGCCAGCATACCGGCGGATGAACAACTCCATCCCGTCACCGACGGGCAAGGTCGAGGTCGTGCTGCTGACCAGGTAAAACTCACCGGGACTGCCCCCCGCCGCTATCGTCGGGGTCGTCTCGGTGGTGTGGAGCGCCGTCGGCCCCGTCCCCGGCACGAGGGCCGCCAACGTCGGGGTGATCGTCGCCCCGTTATAAGGAATGTGGCTGAACCGCAGCCCCGCCGATTCTTTCCAGACGACCAGCACGTTGCCGGCCGAGTCGGCGGCCATGGCCGGTCGCAGCCGCTCGGCCAGCTGCCCCGTGGAAAGGCGCACCGCCGAAGGGGGCCCCGTCGTCGCCACGGGCGTCGGCTGAATGCTGAGAACACCGCCGCCCGTATCCTGTCCCCGGGCATACAGGACGTCGCCAGTCACGCTCAGATTGCCCAGGTTGTCGGTCTTGGTCCGGTCGACCCAGGCGAGATGATAGCGCCAGCCGCCACCGGGACCACCAACGGCGAGGTTGGGAAACATGCTCTCAAAGGCCGAACTGGACACGTTGGTGGGCTGCCGGGCCGTGCCGTTGCCCCAGTCAGGCCGGCCGACATCGGCCGCCGTCACGCTCGTGCCGTTCCACAACCGCAAAAAGACGTCGCCCTGGGTCGGGCTGTCCCGTTTGTAGGCCACGAGCACCTTGGCGCCATCGGTCGCGGCGATGGGGTCGCGGCAGTTTTTCGGTGTGGCGTCGAGCCCGACATCGGCCACGTTGCGGGCATCGCCACCGGAATTGTTCAGACCCCCCAACCAGGGGGGTGTCCCCGTCGGCAGAAATACCCGGTGAAACACCCCCACCGTCCGGGTGCCAGTCGGATACGGCTTGCCCTCCCAGACGACGTGAGCCCGACCGTTGACCGTGTCCGCCACAACTACGGGTGAGCGGGCGGCCTCCTGTTCGACCCGGGCCGCAATCAACTCCGATGGGGACGTACTCACCAAGGCAGTGGTCCCGATCGCGGTATCCGTCCAGGACCGGACCACAACGGAGTCAAAGTTGCCGTTGCTTGCAAAAAAGCGCTTGTCGATCCAGGCGGCATAGCCCCGACCGGTGACAGCATCATAGGCGCCGCTCAAAAAGCCGCTGTTCAACGTCGATGCCGTGGCAATGTCGTTGATGACCGTGGCGGCATCGCTGATGACCTGCGGGGGGTACACCCGGAGCCCGCCCCAGCCGGCCACGGGATAAGCAGCGGCACCCGTCCGATTAGACACGCCGACCAGCGTCGATGGCGCCACACCACCTGCGTCCGGCGGCAGGTAGTCGGGCACCCGGACGATCAGCTGCGTCGTCGTGCTGGCGGACGTCGGTGTCGCCAACGCTGTGCGGGTCCCCGTGGTGAAACTGACGATGTTCTGGTCGGGCTGGACGTCGAAGCCGTACCCGTCGATGGCGACGGTGGTTTCGCCGGTGGTGGCCGTCTGCACGCCGGAGCGGCCGACGGGATGCACGCCGGTCACGAACGCAAACCCGCTCACCGGATCCCGGTCAACGGACAGGAGATTGATCGTCATGTGCGTCGTAAACGCAGCAGCCAAAAGGTTGGCAGCGGCATCGCCACCACCGCCCCAGAGGGCGATCTGGTCATACAGGCCCCCGCCGCCGGGCGCCACCGTGCCCAGGACTTCGCCCGGCAGACCGGCTTTGGCCGGCGTACTGGCATGCAGGATCGACACGGCCGTCGTCGTCGGGTTGATCACGTGGACGTTGGCCGAGTTCAGCCGGGAAATACTCTGCCAGGCCGCCCCGTCCCACAGCACCAGCGTGCGCAAATTCAAGCGGGCGGCCAACGCGGCCGGCCGTTTGCTCGCAATGGCGTAAAAGGCCGTATTGGCGGCCACGGCGGTCGGGGCCGTCAACGTGAAATGGCCGTTGCCGTCGGTCTGGGTGCTGGCCAGCGACGTCGTCCCGGTGACCGGGATCAACGACACGGTGGCATTGCCGACCAGCGCTGCCGGCGTCATGGTCGTCTGAAAGCCTGCCGGTGACGGCAACCCCGTCTGCGGTGGGACGAGGACCTCGCCGACCAGCGGCGACGGCACGGTCACCGTCGGGGCGCTGACCCCGGCACACCCGACGAGCACGCCGGCCAAAACCGGACCGATCCAACGGCGTCCCATGCTCACCTCCACACCAACGGCAGGTAAAACATCTGCCCGCCGTGCTCGTCCATCCACATCAGGTGCTGGCGGCCAGGGCCCTGGGCCAGAGACGCCCACAGGGGTTCACCGTTACTCAGAGCCAATGGCGCCGACCATTTGTCGAGACCGAAGGACACGCTGGCGGGGTTGCGGACGGCGTAGTGGAGCAGATAGTGGATGTTGCCTTCGGCCCAGGTGACCGTCGGCAGGCCATCGTCCCGTATGCCCAGTGACACTCGGGACGACTGGGCCAGCGGGGCCTCATAAATGGTGTCGGCGACCATCGGCTGCGTCCCGTCGGCAAGCCCGTAAAAGGCCCGCCCCGCCGAGTTTGCTGCAATGACCTCGGCCGTGTAAGCGAGGGCGATGCCATTGGTGGCGGTCCTGGCCATCGACAGGCTCGAACATGACTGGCCGGCACTGCTGAGTGTCTGCGTCGGGTCGGCGGGGAAACCGAAGGTATACGGGGTCAGTTTCAAGGCGTTTGTGCCGCCGCCGATCCAGCCACACTGCAGCTTGTCGGTCACGACGAGGTCCAGCCGAGTCGCACCGGTCACCCCGATGTCGACCTTGGCGGCCACCGGATTCGGCCAGCGGGTCACGATGACGCGGCCATTGTCGATCCAGCCGCCGTAGAGCACTCCGGCAACCGAAATCCGTAGGACCGGTGATTTCACCTGCACGCCACCGGTGGCCAGTGACGTCGTCGTCCAGGTGCTGCCGGCCAGGGGTCGGCTGTAAGTCTTCACCGTCGTCAGGTTCGGACAGGCCAACACATTCAGGCTGCCCCCGCTGACGATGGCCGAGACATTCGTGGCGGCCGCATCCGGGTCGATCACCACGTCGCCGGGCAGCCCATACACGCCCGTCCCGGCGTTGTAGGCGAGCTGGGCCACGTGGACGCCCGGGCTGAGGACAGTGTCACCCACAAACACGACATAGGTGTCCGCCCCGTTGGTCACGATGCAGCCCGTATCACCACCTACCTTGGCAAGGAGGGCCTGCGATCCCTGGACCCGGATCGGCAGGCGGTTGCTCTGGGCACCGCCCCTGGAGACGCCGAGACCATAGTCGCCGGCCGCCAGATCGGCCGGGATGGTGGCAGCCAAAGATTGTCGGGTCCCGCCCATGGCCCCGGCGGTGATCCCCGTCGGCAGGATCTGCCGACCCGTCGTGGTGGCCGTGCCCACGGGCCCGAAGACGACCCGGTTCGTGCCGACGCCGCTGGGATCCAGCCCGGCGCCGATCAGCCCGAGCGTCGTCACACCCGGCGTCACTTCATAGGCGGCAGGTGCGGTCCCCGGAGCCGTGGCGGCGTTCAGGCGGTCCAGCATGACCATGCCACCGACAGGATCGGTACCGGTGATCAGGGCCGTCTGGATGCCGGTAGCCATCCGGCCGATCGTGGCCCGGTCAAAGCTGCCGATCGGCGTCAGACCCACCGGCAACGTGCCATCGGCGGCCAAGCGCTCGATCAGGTCTGACTGAGTCACGGCAGAGTCATAGGTGGTCAGGGCGCTCATCGCCGTCGTCAGGGCGTTGACCGTCATCCGCCCACTGCCGTCCGGCGGCGTGCTGCTCTTCCAGGCGGTGCCGTCGAACCGCACCGTCGTCCGCAACGACAGGGGCGCCGCCCCGGATGGCCGGAACTTGTAGATCTCCAGCGTGTAATATCCGGGACTGAGCGCCGTGCTGAACGTCAGGTTGAAGTTCGGAGTGCCGGCGGTCGTCACGCCGGTGGCGACGATGACGTCGTCGAGGGGATCGCCCGGCACACGGGTATCGATCAGGCTGACGGTGCCGCCGGTTTGAAGTTCGCCGACCCGATCATCGATCGGGGCCGCCGTCCGGCAGCTGGCGGGCGCCTCGTAGCGTCCGAGGATCGGTGGGACCACTGTCGGCGCCAAGGGCGGCGCGCTGCAGGCGGCGATGACCGCGGCCAAGCCGGCCAGCCCGAGCCGACCGAGGCAACAACGTCCCATCTCTCCACCCCGCTTCCGCCCCTGCACCTGGCGCCAAATGTCGCTCCGAGCCCGGCACCAGGCCATTACGCCTGTCGTGCGGACACCACCGGCTTTTGAAGCCAGACGTGAAGACACGTCACTCCGCTTTGATTCTTTTTTAAGGCCGCCCGTGGTGGTTTGATTATCGGTGCCACTGCTCTCCAAGACGAGCCAATGACAAGGATTTAACAGTGTGACAACATGCCGGGAACAATCCCAAGACCCCGGTGGCAGCGATGCTTGCGTTCGCTGGGTCGATGGGTCATGCTCCAGTGGCAGGGGCTGTTTCCGCCGCCAGACCCATCGGCAACCGGCCCGATTCTCATGAAATCACTGTTAATCGGCGCAAGTCACCGGTCCGGCGGTTCGATGCAGATCTCAGTAGTGGGAGCGAGCAACGTGCAGGGCCGGCGCTGGATCACGGCAAGCCTTTTCGCCCTGATCCTGACGGGCTGCCCGTCGGCGGTTGAGGTGCGTGGCCGGGCGCGCCCGTCCGTCCAGCCGGTCCCCGGCGCCGTCACCCCTGCCGCCGGCGTCGCCCCGATCAGTTGGACCCTGCTGGAACCGTCCGACGGCCTGCAGCTCGGCAGCAAACTCACGCTGAAGTGGCAGCCTTTCAATTTACCCGCCATTCTGCGCTTTGCCCTGACGTCCCCGGACCTGGCCGTGCCCGTCAGCCTGGACATCGCCGCCGATCAGGGCGCCAGCACCTGGGTGCTCCCCAAGCTCAAGGCCGGCAAATACCAATTGGTCGTCACCGCCATCGGGACCGACGGTAAACCGGTGGCAGAGCCGATCACCCGCCAGGTTTCGGTAGCAAATGCCCTTCCTTATATCACCCTGCTCAAACCCGCCCCGGCCCGGGGATCCGGCATCGAGATCATCGGTGACCTGTTCGGAGACGCCACAGGCACCGTCACCCTCGGCGACACGGTCACCCGCATCCTGCTCTGGGGCCCGACCAGTGTCGTCGTCCAGGTGCCGGACGACGCCAAAATCGGTCCCCAGACCCTGACCCTGAAAACAGCAGCCGGTGCCACCGCAACGATTGACACCTCTGTCGGATACAGCGCCGGTGGCGGAGGCGGTGGCGGAGGGGGCGGCGGCGGCGGAGGGGGAGGCGGCGGGCCGGTCGCTGATACGACACCGCCGGTCGTCACGATCATCAGTCCGGCCAATGCAGCGACAATGGCCGGCAACGTCACGATCAACAGCACCATCACCGATGCCGGAGGCGTCCAATCCGCCGTTTTCACGGTCCTCGATTCCACGAGCGCGCCGGTCGCCGGTTTCCCGCAGACCGTGATTGCAGCGCCTTACTTTTTCACCTGGAATGCCGGAGCGCTACCCAATGGCGCCTACACGATCCGGGTGACAGGCACCGACTTGGCTGCCAATGCCACGACCAGCACGATCGCCGTGACCCTGAACAATGCCATTCCCGACGTTACGCCACCGGTCGTCATGATCACGGCCCCGGCGGTCGACAACACCGTGGTCACCGGCAGCGTCGCCATCCAGGGCACCGCCACGGATGCCAACGGCGTGGCTTCGGCGAGCTATGAGATCACGGACATCACCAACTCGATCGCCATTGTGGCGGCCACCTTCACGCCGCCCCTGAGCCTCGTCTGGAATGCCAGCGGCCTGCCCAGCGCCACGTACCGGATCCGCCTCATCGCCACCGACGGCAACGCCAACAGCGCCCAAGCCGACCGCCTCGTCATCGTCGACAATACGGCACCAACGCTCACCTTCGTCAATCCGACCCCAGCCAATAACGACTTCCTGAGCGCCGCAACGACGATCAAGGTCAATCCGGCGGACAATCGGGCCCTGGGTACGGTTAACCTGAGCATCACCCGCTTGACGGACAATGCCGTCATCATCGGTCCGACGGCCCTGACCGGTCCGAACTACGACTTTGCCTGGGACACGAGCGCCATCACCCTTGCCAACTACCGGATCTCCGTCACGGCCACCGACACCGCCGGCAATGCGACGAACGTCGTCCGCACAGTGGTGAAAGCGGGCTCCGGCCTTCCCCCCGCCCTATCCGGAAATGTCGGCCCATGACCCCACAAACCCTGCCCTACGAGCATCTCACCCGGCATTGGCAACACGCCAGGCAAGCCTTTGAAACGGGGGATGCAGCGACGTGCCTGAGCAACCTTGACGCCCTGATCGGCCATTGCGGCCACCTGCCGGACTGGAAAGTCCTGCAGGGCCAGGCCCTCCTGGCGATCGGTCAGCCGGAAGCGGCCCTGACGGCCATCGGTGAAGGCCTCGCCGCCCAACCCCGCTGCGGCCCGCTGTGGGCGACGGCGGCCGTCGCCTGGGTGAATCTGCGCCGCTGGTCGTGTGCCGAGACCTGTCTGGACCTGGCCCGAAAGCTGGATCAGGAACTGCCCGGGCTGACTGACTTCGCTGCCAAAATCGCCGTGCAGGAGCCGGAAACAGAGGGCATCGACCTGCCGGATGCGTGGCAGGCCTGGGTGACGGCATCGCAACGGCCACCCACCCTGGGTGCCTGCCTGATCGTGCGTGACGAGTCGGCAAACTTAGCCGGGTGCCTCGCCTCGCTGGCCGGGTTCGACGAGATCGTCGTCCTCGATACCGCCTCCACCGACGACACCGTCGCCATCGCCGAGGCATCCGGGGCCAAAATCGGCCATGCCACCTGGACCGACGATTTTGCCGCCGCCCGCAACGCCAGCCTCGCCATGGCGACCACCGACTGGATCCTGATCATCGACGCCGACGAGCGTCTCACCGGCAGCCACACGGACGTGCGTCGCAGCATCGATGCCCATGGCTACGCGGGACTCGTGCTCTGCCCCGTCATCGACAACGAGGACCCCGAAGAGGGGCACGCCACCTATCACCGGGGCGCCCGCCTCGCTGCCCGCACACCCGGCCGGCACTTCGTCGGACGCATCCACGAGCAGCTCTGCAATGCCGACGGCCAACAACCCCTGAATTGGCAGGTCGATCCCTGGCGCCTGCTGCACACCGGTTATGCCCGCACGGTGCGTCTCAGCCGGGGCAAATCCAACCGGAACCAGCGATTGCTCGACCTGTGGCTGGCGGAAAGCCCGGAGATGCCCGAACCGCATTACTACACGGGCCTGGAACTGCGCAGCGTGGGCCGGCCAGCCGACGCCATCGCCCTGTTCCGCACGGCGGCCGCCCTGTCCCCGCCCGTCCACCTGCGCAGCATGATCCACCTGCAGTTGCTCGGGGCCCTCAGTGAGACCGGCGATCACGCCGGGATCCTCGGTCTGGTCCCGCAGACCTCGGCCGATTGCGAACACCTGCCCGACTACTGGCTCTATCTGGGCTCCGCCTATGCCAATCTCGGGCGCTTTCACGAGGCTGAAACGGCGTACCGAAGGGCGATCGCCATGCCCGAAACGGCCATCGGCGCTTTGGAATCCCGTGGGGCGCGCACCTGGCGCCCCTTCGTCTGCCTGGCCGAGCTGCAGGGCCTGCGGGGAGACTGGGCCGGCGCCTTGGCACTCCTCACCCCCCGGCTGGCGGAGGCCGGCCTGCTGCCGTCGTTCCACCAACTCTATGTCCGGGCCCTGCTCGCCACTGACCGGCCCAGCGATGCCGCTGCCCATTGCGCCGACCTGCTGGCCGACGCCACCCTTTCGCCCCGCCTGGTCCGGGAGCTGGCCGCTGCCCTCGCCCATCATGGTCCCGACGGCGCCGCCCTGCTGGCCCGTTTTGGCGACTGGCCGGCCGGCGTCGCTTTGGCGGCAGAAAGGCTGCGCGATGCGGCAAACTGGCAGGGCATCGCCGAACTGGAAGCCCGCTGGCGGTCACTCGGCCTCGCCGGACTGGACGCCCTGGCCGGCATCGCCCATCATCATTTGGGCGACAAGATGGCGGCGCAGGCGGCGTTCGAGCGGGCCGTCAGTCGCGACCCGAGCCTGACAGAGCCGTGGCACAACCTCGGTTCGCTGGCCCTTGGCCGTGGTGGGCTGGACCTGGCCGAACAGTGCCTGCGACAGGCCCTGCAACGGGATGCCACGTCCCTGATGACCTTGCTCGACCTTGCCAAGGTCGCCCACGGGCGGGGCGATCACGGCCAGGTCCGGCAGTGGTTTTACCAGGCGCAGAGTCTGGCACCGGACCACCCGCAGGTGCTGCGCATGCAGACAGCCATCGCCGCATTACGATAAGAAAACGGACACAGACTGACCCATGCGGATCATGATCGTCGCCAACGGCGCCCACACCCCCGGCGCCTGGACCAACCGTTGGCTCATACCGGGGCTGATCAGCGCCGGGCACCGACCCATCGCCTGTGATCCCAGCCTGCTGGCCGGCCTGCTCGGTGTCAGCCAGGCCCAATCGGTGCTGGTCGCCGCCGCCAAAGTCCACCAGCCCCATCTGATCATCACGAACCCGCCCTACGACCTCGTGTTCCCGGCGACGGCGCAGGCCTGGAAAGACCTGGGCACCCGCCCCCTGGGCTGGCGCACGGACGACCCCGGGTTCATCGCTGACCTGGCCACGGGGCCGGCTGCGGCCGAAGCGGCGATGACGGCCGCCCAGAGCCGCTACACCCTGGTGGGTACGGGCTCCCGTCTGGGCTACGACTACCTGCGCCGCCAGGGCTGCACCAACCTCGCCTACCTGCCGATGATGCTGTCGGAAATCCCCGATGGCGGCTATACGCTGACGGCAGCCTTCGACTGCACCTTTGTCGGCTCCGGTTATGCCCGCACCGCGGATGCCACGGCCGCCCGGCACGCCCTGCTGAACGACGTCGCCCGGGCCGGCATCCCCCTGCAGGTCTTCGGGCATGGCTGGGAAACCGTCTCCGGGGTCGATTCGTCCGGCTTTGTCCCGGAAGAGGCCCTCAACCCGCTCTTTCGCCGCTCGACCGTGAATCTCGCCGTCGACCAGTGGCGGCGGGCGACAATGGGCTGGCGCCCGTTGCAGATCGCCCTGGCCGGTGGCCTCGTCGTCGCCGGTCCCTGCCCGGATCTGGCCGATTACTTCGAGCCGGACAAAGAGATCGTCATCGTCCGGAATCAGGCGGACCTGCACGATCGCCTGAAATCTCTGCTCGCCGCCCCGCAGGAAGCCGCCGCCATCGCCAGCGCCGGCCAGCGCCGGGCCCAGCGTGACCACACCTTCGCCAAAGGCTGGCCCATGGTCCAGGCCGCCGTGGAAACCATCTGGCAGCGCCCGCTCGACCCGGGCACCGTGCCGACGGGCGCGGACCCGGTCGCCCTGGCCACCCTGATCACCGCCAACAGCGCACTGGCCCACATGCTGGAAGCCAGACAACGCCACGAAGAGGCGATCTACCTGTTCAAAGACATCCTGGGGCTCGTCCCGACGGACTTCGGGGCCCGGACGGGCCTGGCCCGCATGCTGGAACGGCTCGGCCAAAAGCAGGACGCCATGAAGCTCTGGGTCCACGCCGCTTCCCTGGTCGAGCCCATCGGTTATGGGCAGGACATGCGGCTGAACGTCCTGCCGTCCTCCGCCCTGATCACTCCGGAGCAGTTGGAGCCACGGCTCGGCGCCCTGATCGAAGCGCAACGGCTGGCCGCCGAACTGAAGGACGCCCCGACCTTCCTCTACACCTTGCCGATGCTGCTGCCCTACTATTTCGACAGCATCCTCGCCTTTGCCGAAGGCCTGCTGGCCGATAAGCCCAGGCCCGACGAGCAGGCCTTTGTGGCCGCCATCGTCACCCACCTGTACGAGCAGCATGACCGCTACCCGCAGGCCAAGGATCGGCTGTTCAACCTGCGGCGGAAGCTGTCGTACGGCACACCATAGGGGCCTGCAGTAGTTCAGGCAGGCGCTATTCCGGCAGGGCCGCCAGCACGGGCTCGGCGATCTCGCCCAGGTCACCCAACGCCTGCGCCATCGCCGCCTGAACTCTATCCGGGCCCCGTCTGGCCACCCTGACATGCGCAATCGCCTTCGTCTGGTTGCCGCCCATGAGCAAGGCGCCGACATAGAGCCGCTGCGCATGCACGTCATCAGGCACCCCGTCGAGACCCTGGCGGGCCCAGGACTCCGCCTGCGCCCAATCCCCACGCCGGGCAGCCAACTCGGCCAGTCCCAATGCGGGTTGCCAGGTGCTGGCCCCCGCAGCCTCTTCGATGACCACCGGCGCCAAGGCCCGTGAGCGGGCTTCCTGAAAACAGCGCTCCGCCTCCAGGTCATGGTCCTGTTGCAGATGCGCCCGCCCCATCAGCAGCCAATAATCAGGCGTCATGGTCCCGAGGGCCGTGTTCGCCGACCCCAGCCGCAGCACTTCGCCGGGCATGTCCATGGCCGCCAGCACCCACAGGGTCTGCATCAGGACATGGGCTCCGAACAAACCGGATGGCTGCAGGAGCCCCGCCCGACGATACGCCTGCAGCGCCTCAGGCCAGCGGCCGTCGCCCCGGTGGCCATTGTCCTGGTAAAACCAGGCATCCGGATCATCCGGCGATTGGACCACCCAGCGGGCAAGCAGGTGGCGGTTGCGTTCCGACTTGCCGTGGGCGACCATCTGCGCCGGGTCGTAGCCAAGATGCCGGATGCCCCAGTCATCGACATCGATTCCGGGTGGCGTCGTGCCGTCGGCATTGATCAGCTGTTCATGAATGGGCCGATGATAGCGCCGCCCCGGCAACCTGGCTATCACACGGCCCGGGCGGTGACGGCTGATCTCGCGCCCGTCCGCCGTGACGTTTTCAACGACAGGGCAAAGGATGCCACCGGGCCAGTCTGCGATCACGTCGGCGATGCTGCGCCGCACTTCGGCCACCCCGCCCGCCAACCGTTCGT
>JACMPN010000057.1 GCA_014377495.1 Candidatus Sericytochromatia bacterium | reverse complement strand
CTGTTCAGCCGGCTCCACAGGGCGACCATCTCGGGGATGTCGGCGGCGGGGGCGGGCCGGATGGTGATGCCGGGGAGCGGCCGCTTTTTGAACAGGAAGTGCACCGTGAAGTTCCGCAAGGTGGTGATGTGGTGGTAGGGAACGACGCCCGCCCGGCCTGCAACGATGCGGGCCATGGCCCGATTGCCCTTCATGACGGTCGTGAATCCGAGACCCTCGCCCCGACCGAGGCTCCAGGCCTCGATGTGCTGGTAGACCTGCTTGTAGAGGCCGCTGCCCCGCCACTCCGGCCGGACCCGCAGGTCGCACGCATAGTCGGCGCTACGCACCGCACCGTCGACATACACTGCCGAAAGGGGCGCCATCGCTGCCACCGCCGCCAGTTTGCCCGATGCCGGATCATCGACGACGCAGATGTTGGCCCCATCGCCCTGCAGGTGGCTGAGGGCGAAGAAATCCGGCGAGCGGTCGAACAGCATCTCGATGCTGCCCTTCATCGGACAGGCCCGGACCAACTCCAGGAGGGCCTCATTGTCTGCCTCGGTGGCCCAGCGGGGGGCGCTATCCGGCAGGGGCGCTGGGGAGTCGGTCATCGTGGGGATCCTTGGTGGTCGGGGCATGGAAGCGGTCACGCCACCCGAAGGCTTTGTGCAGATACGTGGGTTTAATGTCACCAGCCTTTTGGCCCATCGCCTCGCAAGCCTGCAGGTAGTGGTCCGGCGCCTGCGCACCGACCCGGACGGCGCTCAGCGGGCCCAGCTGCCGCAGATCCCGGGCGTAGGCATAATGGTGGTTGTGCCGCAGGCGGGTCTCGATGGTGGCCACCAGACGGTTCAAGTCGTCGTTGCTGAGTCTGACGCAGGCGATGAACAGGGTGTAGGCCGGTGGTTGACCCCATTCCGGGGCCAGCATGACGAAGCCGACCGGCAGATCGGCCGTGGCAGCGCTGAGCACTTCACCGACGTGCAATTCGTTGAGCTTTTCGCCGACGACGTCGCTGATTTTGCTGTCCTTGCCGACGAAATCGATCAGGGGCGTGCCGTTTAGGCTGCCCACCACCTCGATGACGTCGTGCAGGGCATAGCGGTAGAGCCCGCCACCGGTCGTCATCAGCACCGTGTAGCGCTCGCCTAGGGTCAATTCGTGGGCCAGCAGGGGCCGGCACTCGACGCCCAGGGGCAGGAACTCGTAGAAGTGGGAGCGCAGGGACAGGGCAGAGCCGGGGTGATTCAGCAAGGGGAACGACACGACCCCTTCGGTGGCCAGCAGACCTTTGCCCTGGATCTCGACATCCGGAAAGAGGGCCGTCATTTCCGGCAAAAACCGGGAGGCGATGCCGCTGGTCCAGCAACTGATCAGCTGCAGGTTGGGCCACAGGTCGGTGCCGAGCAGTTTGCCGTTGTGGCGCAGCAAGGCCGCGAGTTTGTCCGCCAGGGCCGGACGGCGGCGCAACGGTGCGGCCAGACGGTGTTGCAGGTCCCGGGGCATGGGGTCCGGGGGATTCAACGTCCCCTCCCGCAGGTCACGGATGAGGCGGTCGGCCTCGGTGGTGGCTTCCTGGACGAGCAACGTCAAAAAGCTGGGGTTCCAAACGGAGATCAGGCCCAGGTCGTCACGGTCGAGGAGATAGCGGAGCGTGACATAGCGGTTGTTCATCATCCCCGAGACCCGGCGCAAATCGGCCGGGACGAGCAGCAGTTGGCCCAAGACCCAGCGCTCGATGGTGCCGAAGTACTCGGTGTCGTCCTCGAAGCCGACCTTCAAGCCGCCTGCTGTCACCTCACGGACGTCCACGACCGGTGAGATCGACCAGTAGGACCCACCGGCGCACAGCTTCGGCCGACGGGTGAAGAGGTCATACAGCCAAGCTGACGTGGCTGAATGGAATTCCCGGCGCAGGCTGGCCGTGTAGGGGATGTATTTGGAGGCCGCCGTGGAGCCGCTGGATTTTTCCAGCATCAGGACGGGATCGGTGGTGAGGACGTTTTTCTGGCCGATCATGACCGACTCGATCAACGGCACGAGGGTATCGTAGTCGACGATGGGCACGGCGTTCTGGAAGGCAGCAGCCGAATCCAAGTCGCCGAAGCCGTACGTCTGGCCGTAGCGGGCCTTCGCGTTGGCCTGCAGGATGCGTTGCAGCGTGGCCTGTTGAGCGGCAGCGGGATCGGCGAGACAGGCGGCAAAACGCCGGGCTTCACCCTGGTTGCCCTGGCGCATGAGGGAGTTGGCGAGGCGGGTCCGCAGGGCGGCCATCATGACTCGGCTGGGGATCCCATCAAGGCGGGTGCGGGAGTCGGCTGCAGGGCCCGCAGGCCGAGCTTTTTGCGGATCACTTTGCCGAAGCTGTGGGTCAGGACCTGCCAGGTGACTTTGCCGACACAGACCAGCTCGGTGCCGTCGGCGTAGTCGGGGTTTTTCTCGGAGAAAAACCGGATATGCGGGTCATTGAGCAGATCGCCCGTGATGTCCGCCACGCCGTGCCGCACCTGACCGCCGGTGACCTTGTAGGCGATGAGGCCCGTGTCGGCATTGAATTCGTCCGGATAGGCGTTACCGGCCAATGTCCTGATCAAGGATTGCTCAAAGGGTGGCGTCGGCACAAAGTGGCAGGGATAAAACTCAAAAAAGTTCTTGGCCATCGTCAGATAGGTGCGGTAGCCCTTGGTCATCAGGAACCAGTAGACGGGGCCGAACGGCCGGGTCAGCTTGGCCCGGCCCAGAAAATCCGTAAACAGCTTTTGCAGGTCCCGCTGCCCCCAATACGCCTGATCGACGACCGTGTCGCCGGTAAAGACGATCTTGGCTTTGACGCCGTCGACATCCGTGTACCAGACCTGCAGCGTCGAAAACCCCTGCAAACGGCCATTGGCGGCATCGTGCAGGAGGATGATATGGCTTTTGCCGGCCAGATCGGCGAGGAACTTCGGCTGTCTGACGTCCTCGTAGTAGCGGGCGAACAGCACAAAGAGGTCCTGGCGGTGGCTGTCGGACAGGTCCCGCACTTTGGCGATGCGGCCCCGCAGGCGCAACCGGCTGATAGGTGTCGTTTCATTCATCGTCCGCATGCCCTTGGGCGGCCATGGCCAGCGAGTCGACGCCGGTGGCCTGGCTGATCCGATGATAGCGGTCCGGCTGCAGGCCCCGGTAGGTGACGGACTTGCCGCTGCCGTACCAGGTGACGGTGACGTCCACCGGGCCCTCATGCCGACCCAGCCCGATGTGCAGGCGGGGATCCCGCTGGGACATGAATCCGTCGACGGCCCGCACTTCGTCATGATGGACAACCGGTTTGCCGTTTTCAGTAAACTGCACGGCCACCTGGCTACCGATGGGGAGCCGGCTTGTGTCCTTGCCATTGCCGATCAGGTCCAGGCCGAGCCAGTGCGGCTGGTCCGCCTGACGGCCCTTGTCACCGTAGAGGGTGTTGCGCAGGATGGTCACCGGGCCGTGCTGGTTGGTGATCACGGCATCCAAATCGCCGTCGTTGTCGAGGTCGACCATGGCCACGCCCCGTGAATTGTCACCTGCCGTCAGCCCGACCTGGTCCGCCACGTCGATGAACTGGTTGTGGTCGGTGTTGCCCTGATTGAGATAGACCCGCCGTTTTTCGTTGGGGTAGATGGTCCGGCCCCGGATGTCGCCCCATTTGTCGGCAAACGTGTGGATCTCCGGACCCGACTGCATCAGCTTGTGGCTGATGTACCAGTAATCCTTATGGTCCTCGTAGAGGGGATCGAGGCGGTCGTCGACCATGCCGTTGGCCTGGACCACGTCCAGCCAGCCGTCGTTGTTCAGGTCACCGGCCGCAGCCCCCCAGCCGAAGCGGTTTTCGTTGAGGATGCCCCGTCCGGTGGCCTCGTCAGTAAAGCTCGGGTGAAAGGCGTCCTTCGTCGGTCGGGTCATCCAAAGCATGCTGCCTTCAGCCTGCAGGGCATGGTGGACGTTGGAGATGTAGATGTCTGGATAGCCGTTGCGGTCAAAGTCGGCAATCGTCGTGTTCATGCCCTTGTAGGTGTCATGGCCGATGTCGCTGAAGAGCCGGCCGTTCTGGCGCTCGAAGCCGTGGCCCTGTTTGTTCAGATACAGGTCGTCGCGACCGAAATCCGAGGCGAGGTACAGGTCGGTCCAGCCATCCTGGTTGAAGTCGCCGGTGCCGATGGCCAGCGTCCAGTGGGTGTCTGGCATGCCCATGGCAGCAGCGTCCTGCCGCTGGAAGGTGCCGTTGGGCAGGCCTTTATACAGGACGTTTTTGCCACCATTGTCGGCGTTGTGCCAGCCGTTATGCATGAAGTTGAACATGCGGCGGTCGCCGGGGAAGGCGGGCTTGGGCAAGTCGAAGATGTTCAGGTTTGTCGGTGTGTCGTAGCCCGGCAGTTGGGGGTGCAGGGTGTTGCCGACGAGCAGGTCGAGGTGGCCGTCCCGGTCGTAGTCGAAGACGTTGGCCGTCAGGCTGACCGTGAAATCATCGAGGCCGACGGTGGCCGTCACGTCCTGGAAAGTGGGCTTGCCCGTCTCGTGCGTCTCGTTGCGGAAGATCCGTGAGGTGCCGAAGGCGTAGGAGACTATCAGGTCCTGGTCGCCGTCGCCATCGTAGTCGACGAAGCAGGCGGCACTGGCGAGGCCGTATTGCTTGTTGTCGTCGCTGGTGGCGGGGGGGGCCCGCGCCCGGAGGCGGTCCGCGGGGGGGGCCGGCGCGGTGGGGGGGGGGGGGGGGGGGGTGGCGAGCCGTGTTCTCGG
>JACMPN010000563.1 GCA_014377495.1 Candidatus Sericytochromatia bacterium | reverse complement strand
GGGTTCCGAATTGGCGGCATCACCCGCATGGTGGCGCCGGCAATTCGGAACCCAACCCCCAGACGGGGAGGAACTGTGAATAAAGTGGCATTGGCCGCTCGGCATGCGGCGAACTACGTGTTGCAACAAACGCACCTGAAAACCGGCTTGTCCGTCGGCAAGCCGACTTATGTCTATGCGGCCCTGGTCCAGCGGTGCCACCTGAAATGCGCCCACTGCAATTTCTGGAACATGCCCTATGACCGGCACCGGGAGATGACCACCGAACAGTGGTTCCGGGTCACAGACGAGCTGGTCGACTGGCTGGGCCAGGGGGCCCGCATCCAGTTCACCGGCGGTGAGCCGTTTCTGCGGCCGGACGTCATGCAGATCCTGCGCCATGCCGTCGAGGCGGGCGCCCTGGCCGGCGTGATCAGCAACGGCACCCTGCTCGATGAACGCAAGTGCCGGGAACTGGCCGAGATGGGGCTGTTCAACATCAATTTCAGCCTCGACGGCTTCAGTCCTGCCACCCACGACCGGATCCGCGGCGTCGACGGGGCTTTCGACAAGACCTGCCAGACGATCCGCCGGATCAACCAATTCCGGGTCGCTGCCCGCTCGGACACCAAGCTGATCCTCAAGTGCGTGATGATGGGCATCAACGCCGCCGAATGGGTCAACCTGGCCCAATACGCCCAGGACGAGGGGGTTACGGGCGTGCTTTTCCAGCCGCTGCAACAGAACTTCGGCGAGCCGGGCCGCAACGACTGGCATATCAACAACCCACTCTGGTTCTCCGACGAGCAGCTGCCCGCCGTCGACGAAGCCCTGCAGCAGCTGATCGCCATGGTCCAGAACGGCTATCCGATCATGAACAGCGTCGAGCACCTGGAAAGCATCCGCCACTACGTCCGCAACCCGATCCGGGAAATGAAGACGGGTGAGACCTGCGAAGTGGGGATCACCAACTTCAACATCTACGATGATGGCGGCGTCTCGCTCTGCTACAAAATGGACATCATCGGCAACGTCAAATACAACAGCCCGGAAGCCGTCTGGCTGTCCCACGAGGCCCGCGAGCGACGCTCCGAAATTCTGGCCTGCCGCGAGGAATGCCTGATCACCTGCCAGCTGAAGCGAGGCCTCATCGAACGGGCCAAGCTGTTCATGACGCTGATGGGGTCTTAGCCATGGCAGGCCGTATCACTGCCGGACCCATGACCCGACTGCGCTACCGTTGGAATGAAACCGCCGACCACCGCCTCCGCTACGACGCCGTGCTGAACGTCCTGCGCCAGCGGTTGCCCGTACGTGTGCTGGAGGTCGGCAGTGGTCCGGTCGGACTTGCCCGCTACTGGCGTCAAGGCGTGGTCGGGGTCGACCCCGCCTTTGCCAGCCCACCCATTCGCGGCCTGCGGGCCACGGTCGGCTCGGCGACGAAGCTGCCCTTCGAGCCGGGCCCCTTTCCTGTCGTCGTCAGCATCGACATGCTGGAGCACCTGCCCCTGGAGGCCCGCTTGGCCGCCGTCAGCGAGATGGTCCGTGTCTGCCAGGACGTGCTGATCCTCGCCTGTCCCTGTGGACCCGACGCCCGGGCTGCCGAAGCCCAGCTCGTCGGCGAATGGGCGGGCATCCTCCCCGACTGGCTGGCCGAACACCAGGCGGCGGGCCTGCCGGACCGGGCGGAACTGGAACGGCTCCTGGATGCGGCGATGACGGCCACCCAGCGCAAGGGACGCCTGCGTTGGGAGTCGGGCGGCAGCTGTGCCAGCTGGCTGCATTTCACCCGGCCGTTGCGCACGCGGTGGCGGCGGCTGCTCACCCAGCCGGCCCTCGTCGCCACCTGGCCCTGGTGGCGGCGCTGGGCCCTGACGGGCGAGCCCTATCGCCAGGTCGTGATCATCGAATTCGAGCCCGTTGCGGCCGCCCCGTGAGGGTGCACGACAAGTCAGGCTTGGCCTGTAAGTCGGGGCCGGCGCCGTTTCCAAACAGACGTGCCGGCCGGCCCTGACCCCATCCACGGCCACCGGCGCCCACACCACGCCCTGGTTCCACGCTGCACCACCCGTTCGCCCTACCCGTCATCATCACCAGGGGTCGTCAGGAGAGTGTGTTATGGATCACCCCACCGTGTTCGTCACCGTCGCCGCCACGTTGCGGCCGGTGGCACTCCTGCTGGCCGGGCTGATGCAGGGCGCCCTCGCCCTCTGCGCCGCCTACCTGCTGCTACTTGCCCTGGCCAGTCAGCGTCGACTGGCCCGGCCATGCCCGGCTGTCCGACCCGATGCCGATCCGTCGGCTCCTGGCGAGTTATTGGCCGACACAGGCGGCGCCCCGCCAGGAGCCAACGTCAAGGGTGCCCCCGTGCCG
>JACMPN010000056.1 GCA_014377495.1 Candidatus Sericytochromatia bacterium | reverse complement strand
TCCGGGCCATCGTCGACTATCAGCGGCGGGAACGTCGCTACGGGAAGGTCTGAATGGCCGCCCGCAAACCCGCTGTCGCCGGCACACCTGACCTCAGCCTCGGCGTGTTGCACTGGGGCGATGACCGCCTCGTACTCGCCGAACAGCAGCAACGCCTGATCGACTCCGTCATCGATCCCGACTGGGCCAGCCTCAACCTATTGCGGCTCAGTGGCGGCACCGCCGGCAACGCCCTGTCCTGTGCCGGCACCCCGGCCTTTGGGGCCGGCGGCCGGCTGGTGATCGTCAGCCTGAGCACCGACGAGGCCCAGACTTTTTTCGATGAACTGGCTGCGCTTTGGGACTCTCATCTGCCGATGGTGGGCAACGTCCTGCTGATCGAGACAACGACGATCGACCGCCGCCGCAAGGGCACCAAAGCCCTGGAGACGCGGCTCACTGTCCGCAACTTTGCCCTGCCCAAGAGTTGGGATGCCCAAAAGACCCTGGGTCCCTGGATCGACCAGCGCCTGGCATCCCGTGGGGCCAGCATCGCCCCGGATGCCCGCCTGGCCCTGATCGAGGCCGTGGGGACGGACACGACACGCATTGCCGGCGAGTTGGACAAGCTGCTCATTTGGCAGGGGGCGGCCGGTCGGATCACCCTGCCGGCCGTGAAGGCCCTGGTGGCCGCCACGGAGGCGGATGTCTTCGGCCTGCTCAGCGCCCTGGCCGCTGGTGACCGGGGCGGGGCCCTCGTCGAAGCCCAGACCCTGCTGAGCCAGGATCCCAAAGCGCTGCCCAAGTTCGTTGCCGGCCTGGCGGCCAACCTCCTGTTGGTGAAACGGGCCAAGGACCTGCTGGCCGCCGGTCAATCGCCCGGGGATGCGGCCACCTGGCTCGGGGTCCACCCCTTTCGGCTGCAGAATCTGTTGGGCGAGTGGCGCCGGTGGCGGCCGGAAGAATTGCAGTCGGCGGTGATGGCCCTGGCAGAGGTTGATCGGCGCTCCAAAACCAGCGCATGGTCGAACAGCAGCCTGCTGGAGACGTGGATTATCCGCTTTCCGCAAGCCTGGCCGGCCACCCGGGCTGTCTCCTTTGTCTGACGCCGATTTCACCCTGATTTGCAAGGCGTAGACACCGATTGTCCGCAAATGCTACCTTGAATAACATTGTAAACCTGTGAGAAATTGCCTCCCGATGATGATTCTCCGCTGCCTGGGAGCCGCTAAAGGTGCCTAATCTGGAAACCTTTGGCCCGTATAAACTCGATGCCGAATTGGCCCGTGGGCCGTCCAGCATCTTGTATCGTGCCGTCGACCGCGACGGCCGGTCCGTGGCCCTTAAAATACTGATCACGGATCCCGACGCCGACATCCCGGTGACGGAGCAGCGCGCCCGTTTCCAACGGGAAATCCAGATCCATCAGCGCCTGCGTCACCCGAACATCGTCGCCGCCCTCGACGGCGGCGAAGTCGCCGGCCGTCTCTACCTCGCCACGGCCTACCACGAGGGCCGGGACCTCCTGCAGATCATCAACGAACAGGCCCCGGATCTGGTCGGCAGCGTCGAGATCATCCGGCTGCTCGGTCGGGCCGTGCACTACATGCACGAGCAAGGCGTCATCCACCGGGACATCAAGCCCAGCAATATCCTCATCGACAACGACGGCCGGGTGCTGCTCACGGATTTCGGCTGTGCCCGCCTGCTCTACACGCCCCGGATGACCCAGACCCGCCTGCTGCTGGGCACCCTGACCTACATGAGCCCCGAGCAGTTGCTGGGTTCCGAGCATGCGGACGGCCGCAGTGATATTTTCAGCCTTGGGATCGTCCTCTACCACCTCCTGAGCGGTCAGCTGCCCTTCCAGGGCGAGAACCCGGCAGAGCTCGTCCAACAATTGCTGTACGGCGACCCGCGGCCCCTGCGGGAGCTGGCCGCCTACATCCCGCCCTCGCTGGAGCAGGTCGTCAGCCTGGCCCTGCACAAGGATCCGGACTACCGGGTCCCGACGGCACACAACCTCGAAACGATGCTCAAGAAGATCCTCAACGAGCCGGAGATCTACGTCAGCCAGGGCGACCTGGACGTGCGCCACGGCGATCGGGACAGGGCCATGGCCCTGTATGAGCTGGCCCTCGAGCGCGACAGCGGCTATTGGCCTGCCCACCATGCCTTGGGTGACATGAAGCTTGCCCTCAAGGACTGGGAAGGCGCCCGGCTGCATTACCACTTCATCCTCAACCGCCGTCCCGATGACGCCGAGGCCTATCGCCAGATGGCCCGCATCGAGTTCGAGCTGGGCAACTACGCCGATGCCCTGAAGCGTTATCAGCGGGCCTGGACCCTCAAGCCGACCGATCGTGAGCTGGAGCTCGCCGTGGCCCGTTGCCTCGGCCTGCTGGGCCGCCACGCCGAAGCAGCCGACCACCTGAAGATTTTGGCCGAACACCACGGTGGCTGGGCATTGCCGATGCTGGAGCTGGGCCGGATCACGTATTTGCGTGGCCAACCAAGACAAGCCCTCGGGTTCTTCGAGGACGCCCACCGCCGTGACGACCGCAGTGTCGAGGTGCTCTACAACCTCGGGGCCTGCCATCAGGAGCTAGGTGAAAACGACAAGGCCGAGCAGGTCTACGGGCAATTGCTGGCCGTGCAGCCGGATCACTCCGAGGTCCGCCACAACCTGGCCTGCCTGCAATATGCCGCCAAACGCTACGACGAAGCGTTGACGTCCGTGGACAAAGTGTTGCGTTACCAGCCCAGTTGGTCCCGCAGCCACGTCCTGCGGGGCCTCTGCCTCGAGGGGATCGGCCGCCTGGACGATGCCCTCGACGCCTTCCAGGAAGCCGTCGAGACGGGCCCGACCGATGCCGGCAACTACCTGCAGCTGGCCGGCGCCCTGCGTCGGCAGTGGCGGGTCAATGCGACGATCAGCACCCTGGAGCGGGCAGCCCATGGCCCAGGTGCCCATAACGCCCATGTCTTCTTCCAATTGGCGGTGGCCTATCGGGAGCGGGGCAACTACGCCGACGCCCTCGCCTCGATGCGCCGGGCCCTGGCGGCGCCGGATGCCCACGAAATCGCCCGTGACGGCATGCACCTCATGTCACAATGGCTGGACCTGCCACCGGGTCAGCGTCCGTTCGCCGCAACGTCTTAAGTTTTGCACGCCCCACCACTGGGACTGGATGCAATCGGTAACTATCTGTTACACTATTGCACAATGATTACACTAGCTGAATGGATCCGATTGCAGTGACAGAGACGAGTGCTGCGACTCAGCGCATCTTGGTCGTCGATGACGAAGAGGGCGCGGTCGAAACCTTGGGCTTCATTCTGGAGAGCGAAGGCTTTGTGGTCACACCGGCCCTGAGTGGCACTGCGGCGATGGCAGCGCTGCGCCTCGACTCCTTCGAAGTCATCCTGCTTGACATCGTCATGCCGGATGCCGACGGGCTAGTGCTCTGCCGGGAGATCCGGACCCTGTACCCTCGGACGCCGGTCATCCTGATGACGGGCTACTATGCCGAAAACGTCTTTGACGACGTCCAGACGATGCCCGGCGTCTTCCTGCTGAACAAGCCTCTGCCGATCATGAGTCTGCTGGACATGTGCCGGGAGCTTTGTGCCAACGGCATCGCAGGCCAGCCGGAGACCCTGACCAGCGGCGTTTCAGCCTAGCATCGGCGGGCGGCGGCCGTCCCATCCACCAAGCGCGTCAAAGGCGGCGGGGTCACCCCCGCCGCCTTTGGCTTGGGCGGTTACTTGCCCATCCGGGATTTGAGGGCCGCCAACTCGTTGTCCACGTCCTCAGTGGTTTCCAGTTTCCGGAATTTGGCATCGAGCGAGTCCCCGGTGATGTCGGTCAGTGCTGTCGCCGTAGCTTCCTTTTCCTCGACCTTGCGTTCCATCCGCTCGAAAGCACTCATCGCCCCGGACGAATCGACCTTGCCCATCGTCCGCTGCATGTTTTCCTGGGCTTCAGCCTGGCGCGAACGGGCGATCAGGAGGTCCTTCTTGATGCGGGCCTCGGAAATCTTGCCTTCCAGCGCCGTGAGTTGCTCCCGGAGAGTGCTCACGTTGGCTTTCTGGATGGTGTACTGGCTTTCGAACCCGTCGGCCGTGCTCTGCTCCGTCTTGCGACGCTGCAACGCTTCCTTGGCGAGTTCGTCTTCGCCCTTGGAAACCGCCAGTTCAGCCTTCTGTTGCCAGCCTTCCGCCTTCTTGGCGTGCTCCTCGTGGGAGTTGAACAGCTTCTTCTCGGTGGCAATCGCCAGGGCCACGGCCTTCTTGACCTCGATCAGGTCGTTTTCCATATCCTCAAGCAACTGCCGAACCATCTTTTCAGGATCTTCGGCCCGGTCGATCAGATCGTTGATATTGGCGCGAATGACGGTTCCGATGCGATCCAAAAAACCCATGGCTTACCTTCTTTCGTCGTGGTTTCTGTTTAGCCGTGCCGATTATAACACCACCGCCGGACTGGTCCGGTGCGGTACCGCTCACGTTCCCGATTACACGGAAACGTCGCGCCCAAAAACGGCGTTGCCGCCGTTACCCCGTAAAGGGCAACGGCGGCAACGGATTGCACCGGTTTTAGGAGATTAGCCTAGTAGCGGTAACGTTCCGGCTTGAACGGCCCCTGTTGATCGACACCGATGTAATCGGCTTGCGACTTGGAGAGGACGGTCAGTTTGGCACCCAGTTTGTCGAGGTGCAGGCTGGCGACCTTCTCGTCGAGATGCTTCGGCAAGGTGTACACGGTATTGGTGAACGTGCCGGCCTTGGTCCAGAGCTCGATCTGAGCCAGGGTCTGGTTGGTGAAGCTGGTCGACATGACGAACGAGGGATGGCCCGTGGCGCAACCCAGATTCAGCAGACGGCCCTCAGCCAGCATGATGATGCTGTGCGGCTGGCAGCCGGCTTCGGCCTTGAACTTGAACTCATGGACCTGGTCTTTGATCTTGATCTTCTCGACCTTGCCTTCGGCGACGAGCTTTTCGAGCCCGGCAATGTCGATCTCGTTGTCGAAGTGACCGATGTTGCCGACGATGGCGTTGTGCTTCATCTGCTTCATGTGTTCAACGGTGATGATGTCCTTGTTGCCGGTAGCCGTGACGAAGATGTCGGCGGTGGCGATGGCGTCTGCCAGCGTGACCACTTCATAGCCGTCCATACAGGCCTGCAGGGCGCAGATGGGATCGATTTCGGTGACTTTCACACGGGACTTCTGAGCCGACATCGACTGGGCGGTGCCCTTGCCCACGTCGCCGTAGCCGCAGATGACGCTGACCTTGCCGGCCATCATCACGTCGGTCGCCCGCATGATCCCGTCGACCAGCGAGTGGCGGCAGCCGTAGAGGTTGTCGAACTTGCTCTTGGTGACCGAGTCATTGACATTGATCGCCGGGAACAGCAGCTCGCCGGCTTCCTGCATCTTGTAGAGGCGGTGGACGCCCGTGGTCGTTTCTTCGGAGACACCCTTGATGTAGGGGACCATCCGGGTCCAGAAGGTGGCGTCCTCCTGAAGCTTGGCCTTGATGATCTCGAGGACGATCTTGAACTCGCCGTTGTCGGTCGAATTGGGATCGGGCAGGGCGCCGTTCTTGGCGAACAGCTGCTCGGCCTTGAGGCCTTCGTGGATGAGCATCGTCGCATCGCCACCGTCATCGACGATAACGTTCGGGCCGTTGGAGCCGTTGGCGTCGGCCGGGAAGGTCAGTGCGGCCAGCGTGCACCACCAGTACTCCTCAAGCGACTCGCCCTTCCAGGCAAATGTCGGGATGCCGATGAACGTCGCACGGCCGGCGACCATCGCCGCAGCAGCGTGATCCTGAGTGCTGAAGATGTTGCACGAAGCCCAACGCACGTCGGCGCCGAGCTCCTGCAGGGTCTCGGCCAGCACGGCGGTCTGCACTGTGCAGTGCAGCGAACCCATGATGCGGGCACCCTTGAGGGGCTGTTGCTTGCCGAACTCGGCCCGGCAGGCCATCAGACCAGGCATCTCGTGCTCGGCCAGCTCGATCTCCTTGCGGCCATAGGCGACCGTCTCGGCTGACTGGTCCTTGACCTTATGGTCCGCGGTGGCGGTCAAAGGCAGGCCTGTATTCAAGAATGTCGATTTTACCAATGTCGTCACTAGCATCTCCTTGGAAACCCCTTAGGGTATGGATCGGATTATCCGATGATCCGCGCTCCGGCGGTCACGGTGGTGGTCGGTTGAAATCAACTTGTAGTTGTCGGCCCTGTGTCGGCACCGACGATGGCCGTGGCCACGAACAGGCTCGGACCTTTCACTTCCGGCTCCGCCGGCAGGTGGCAGATCCGCACGTCGCCGAACCCGGCCACGGAAAGCAGCCCCCCGATGACGACTGCCGAAAAGCCGAGATGGCGGTGGCCCATCGTCTGGCGATAGGCCTCTCGGTCATGGGCGACCATGTCCACGACGATCGCCTGACCGCCCGGTCGCAAGACCCGGGCCATCTCACGCAGCACCGCCGGCGGGTCGTCCACATGATGGAGGACCAGCGTGCAGATCGCCGCATCCAGGCTGGCAGTCTCCAGCGGCAGGTCTTCGAGGGGTGACTCGACGAAGCGGACATTGTCGTGGCGGGCCAAGCGCTCGCGGGCGGCCTGCAGCATCGGTGCCGACTGGTCGACGGCGACGACTTGGCGGACGAACGGGGCCAGCATCTCCGTCCCGGACCCGGTGCCGCAGCCCAGGTCGGCCACGGCCCAACGGCGGGGAAGCAGTCCCAGGAGGGCCCGACCGGCAAACGCTCGGCCAAAGAGCTCGTCCCGCACGGCATCCCAATCACCGCCCAGGCGGCTGAAAAACGACTGGCTGTCAGTGCGGCGCTCCAGCAGGACCCGCTCCAGGCGGCGCATGTCCTCGGCCGTCTGCACGTCTTGGCTGATCGACTCCCGGATGGCCTGCCAGACAGCCGCTGCCAGTGGCTGCCCGCCGATGTCCAGGCGATACAGGCCTGCTGTGCCGTCGGTCCGACGCTGCAACCACCCAACCTGGCTGAGTACCTTGAGGTGGCGGCTGATCGTGGACTGGGGAACCTGGACGACGGTGGCGATCTCTCCGACGCTGAGCTCCTGCTGCTCCAGCAGGCGGCAGATCCGCAGGCGCAACGGCTCGCTCAGGGCCGACAGGTGCTCACTCAGAGTCACCAGGCCCAATGGACGATTGTCGAGCTGCATCACAGGAAAAACCACCTTCATCCGTCTATGCGGATTGATAGTAGAAGAGTTTGGCAGGTCCTGTCAAACTCTCCCCGGCCGACACCTGCCGTCCGAGCCTGTCGCCCGTTAGAATGAAGCCACGCCAACCTGCCCTCGATCTGAAGGCCCACCCGGCGATGCACCGTTCCGAAAGCACGCCTGCGCCGTGATCACCCCGCCCGAGCCCGAGGCCCCACAGCCGCCCGCCGCTGGCCTTTCGCCGTCGAACGCTGCCTGGCTGCCGATGCGTCAACGTCTCTCCAGGCAACGGCTCCTGATCGTCGTCCTCTGGACTCTGTGGTTCTGGATCTGGGGCCCGCCCACGCCCCTCCCGGTTGGCTGGATCCGGACCGCAGCCTATCTCGCCGTTTTGGCCCTGATCTGGTCGGTCTTCGCCGTGCGGATGGATTATGGTCTCGCCGTCCGGCAGGGGATTATCCATGAGCCTTTCGGCCCCTGGCTGGCCAATCGGCTGAAAGCCCTGGGCTTTGAAGCGGCTTTCCTCGCCGTGGCGGTCGGGCCGCTGCCATGGGCGATGGGGCGATGGCCACAGCAATGGTGGCTGCCGATGACGCTCTGGCTGACCGCAGCCTGGCTCATCTGGACCTGGATGCTGCCGGCCCTGGTCCTGCCACGCCTGATGCGGACGACGCCTTTACCGGAAAATGCCCTGAAAGACCGGGTCCACCAGCTGATCCGACACTTTGCCGTCCCCGCCGAAGTCGTCGTCTGGCACGTGGGGGTCCGGAGCACCGGGATGCAGGCTGCCATCGCCGGCCTGGGCCGCAACCGGCGCATCCTGGTCACCGACACCCTCCTAAACGCCTGCCAGCCGGACGAGGTGCTGGGCATCCTGGCCCATGAGTTGGCCCATCTGGAAAGCCACGACCTGCTGCGTCGCGGCCTGGCCCTGGTGATCGGCATGGGGGGCGTCCTGGCCACAGCCGCCCTGCTCGTCACGGGTACGGTGCTCGACAGCTTGGGCCTGGTGGTTGCCGTTGTGTTGGCATCCGGCGGTTACTTCCGCTACATCCGGCAGTTGGAATATCGGGCAGACGCCCGGGCAGTGAAGGCGACGGGCAACGTCTGGGCCTATGGTCAGGCGATGCAGAAAATCGCCGGAGCGAATCAGGATGGTGTCCTGCCGGCGGCCGACAACCTCTGGCAGACCCATCCCGGCCTCTCGCAACGGCTGCAAAAGCTGGGATTGGATGGCTGATTTGGGCCGAAACCGGTGCAAATTCGCCCCGAGATGGCTTTTTCACGGGCATTTGGCCAATCATTACGGCGTTTGACGGCCCTGCACCTGGCTGTTAATGTTGTAATACCTTAGCGCCCGAGATCGAGTTTACGCCATGCTTAAGCTGCACCGCTCCAGTGCGATTTCCTGCCTGTCCGCCCTTGTAGCCGGCACCCTGCTGGCAACGCGGCCGCAGGCCGCTCCGGCCAAGGCGGCGGCCAAGCCCGCCAAGGGCCCGGAGATTTTCCGGACGACCTGCATTGGGTGCCACAGCGTCAATGCGGACGGGCGGATGCCCCGGTTGGACGGCGTACGGGCCACCCCCGAAGAGTGGGACAACATCATGCGGCGCATGGGCCGTCGGGGCTATGTGCTCAGCGCCACCGAGCGCAAAGCGGCCGTCAAGCAGATCACCAAGCACCAGTCGCTGACTCCCGACGAAAACGCCGCCATCGGCTATCTGGCCGTCAGTCCGGCCGCCAATATCCAGGAATCGATCCCCAGTCCGGGTCAGCAGGCCGACTTCAAACAGACCTGCGTGAGCTGCCACAGCTACGCCAAGATCGCCTCCCACCGGCGCAGCCCGGACTCCTGGTCCTACATCCACGACTTCCACCTGGGCAGCTTCACGGCCGCCCTGACCCAGAGCTACCGGGACATGCACTGGTCGGAATCTGCCAAAATGGCAACCAAGGGCTTGGCGAAGTCCTTGCCCTTCGACTCCGCCGACTGGCGGGCCTGGCAGCAGCAGCGTGGGGCGTTGAATGCCGGGGGCACATGGATCGTCACCGGACATGAACCCATGGCCGGCGACTACGAAGCGCGCATGACGCTGATCGCCACGGGCGACGATGACTACACCCTGACCCGGGCCGTCACCTATGCCGACGGTCGCAAGGACACGCTGACCGGCAAAGCCACGCTCTACGGCGGCGGCGCCCTGCGCTGTGAGTGGCCAACCGCCGGCAGGGCCGTCACCGCCAGCTACACGATCGGCCTGCCCGGCAAAGGCCTGCAGGGCCAACGCATTGAATTGGTCGGTTCCTGGCAGACGGCCCACGAGCAGCACCTCTACGGTCAGGAGCGGGGCTCCCGCCTGCGCACCCAGACCGCCCTGCCCACCGTGCTGCGGCTCAGCCCCGCCTGGGTCACCCCCGGCCAAGGTAAGGTCGAGATCATCGCTACCACCAATGGCCCGGCCCCGTCGCAATGGCACCCGCTACCGGCGGATGCCGGCGTGACGTTCCTCAGCCGCCGCAACATCGATGCCACCCACATCGGCTTTACGATGAACGTCGGTCCCAAAGCCAGACTGGGAGCGCTCTCGCTTACGCTCGGCGCTGCCCACCACGAGGGCGACAAGCCGATGCGCATGGATGACCGGATCATCGTCGCCAAAGGCATCGACTACATCAGGGTGACCCCGGAGCGGGCCGTCGCCCGCCTGGGCGGGATCAAAGTGCCCAAGGACGGCGTCCCCTTCGAGGTCATGGGCTACAGCAACGGTCCCGACGGCATCCGTCACACGGACGACGACGTTGCCCTCGCCCATGTGCCTGCCACCTGGTCCATGCAGGAGTACTACAACGACTTCGAGGACGACGAGATCACCCACATCGGCACCCTGACCCCGAGCGGGCTGTTCATGCCGGCGAACGAAGCCGCCTATGCCAAGTCCTATACGGGTGACCATACGGGCAATGCCTGGATCGTCGCCACCCATACACCCACAGGCCGATCGCCTTTACACGCGAGAGCCTATTTGAACGTGTCGGCCCCCGACATGGTCAAACTGATCCGATAGGTACTGATGCAACTTCTCAGACCGTTCCAGTCCGAAGGCCGTGACTACCTGTTCAACGGCTCCACCCACGGCCTGCTGTCCCTCGATCGGGTGGGCAGGGCCGTGGTGGATTACCACATGCAGCACGGTGGGGCCGATCCCGAGACGATCCGGGCAGCCCTGTCCAGCCGGTTTACAGCCACCGAATTGGACGCCGCCTTGCTGGAGATCACTGAAGAGGGTGTCTTCGGTGCCGCCCCGGCCGGACCGCCGGCTCCGACCAGGCAACTTCCGTTGTCGACGATGGTCTTGCACGTCGCCCAGGACTGCAATTTGTCCTGCACATACTGCTACGCCGATGAAGGACAGTACGGCGGCCCCAAGAAGCTGATCACGGCCGAAACTGCCAGCCAGTCGCTGGATTTCCTGCTCGCCAGCACCAATGACAAGGTGCATGTCACCTTTTTCGGCGGCGAACCGATGATGAACTGGCCGGTCATGGAGCAGGTCATCCTCGAAGGGGAGATCAAGGCCAAGGCCCTCGGCAAAAAGATCGATTTCAGCTTCACGACGAACGCCACCCTGCTCACCGAAGAACGGGTGGACTTCCTTTCCGAGCACCGGGTCGGGGTCTCCGTCAGCATGGATGGCCCACCGGACATCCATGACGCCAACCGGCCCTACAAGAACAGTGGCGGCATGGGCTCCTACGCCATGATCGAGCCGAAGGTGAAGATGCTGCTCGCCCGCCACAAGACCCGCCCCGTCGGCTGCCGGGTGACGGTAATGCACGACCGGGCCGATGTGGTTCGCATCTTCGATCATCTCTATGAAATGGGCTTCGCTGAAGTCGGCCTGTCGCCCGTGACGTCGCCGAGCGATAGCATTTTTCTGCACCCGCACGAGATGGATCAGGTCCTCGCCGGCCTGAAGATTCTGGCGGAGCGAACCCTGCAGCACGCCCTCAAAGACGAGTTCATCGGTTTTTCCAACATCACGAATTTGTGGCAGGAACTGCATGCCGGCCTGCGCAAGACCTACGCCTGCGGTGCCGGTCTCGGTCTCCTCAGCGTCAGCGTCGATGGCAAAATCTACCTCTGCCATCGCTTCAACGGGGTGGAAGGGTTCCAGTTCGGCGATCTCGGCGCCGGGGTCGATTGGGAGGCCCTGCAACCCTTCATGGCCAAGGTCCACGTCGATGCCAAGGAACCCTGCAGCACCTGCTGGGCCAAGCACGTCTGCGGCGGTGGCTGCTACTACGAGGCCCTGACCCGCTTGGGCGATGCCACGGTTTCGAACAGCCATTACTGCTCGTTTGTGCAAGCCTGGATCGATATCGGACTGGAGACTTACGCCCGCCTCTGGGAAGGGAACCCGGACTTTTTCGACAAGCTGGCCCCACGCAAACCGATGGAGGCCGTCTGGCCTGGAGGCAAGGAATGAGCGAGGAACGGCGGCACCTCCGCCCGATGAACAAACGCAAACTGCCGACCGCTGACGTGCAGTTGCAGAGCGAACAGGTGATGCAGGCCCTCGGCTGCACCACGGTGTTCGAGCCCGGCTGGGAAACCGACGCTTACGAAGGCGCAGCGGGTCTGTGCCGGCCATTCCAGCGCGACATCTATGGTTGCTCCAGTGACTGCTGGTGGCCGGCACAGGTGCCCGACGAACTGTCGAACTACGGCGGTTGGGTTGCGCAGTGCGGCAACACCGAAAAGGACTGGGCCAACGTGACGTTCATCGAGTAATGACCATGCGCCGACCCATTTTGACCACGCTTTCCCTCGCCTTGCTGGCAATCCTGCCGGCTCAGGCCGCCCCGTCGCGGGAGCTGATCTACCTCAATGGCCTGGGCGGGACCTGGGTCGTCGACAGCGAGACCTTCAAGGTCGTCCAGACAGTGCCGACAAAAGGCCTGTCACAGGGCATGACCATGAGTGAGGACGGCAAGACGCTGTACATCCTCACGGGCCAGCGGGAACTGCTGGAAGTCGTGGATCGGGCCTCCGGCAAGCTGCTCGATACCCTGAGCTTTTCTGATCCCGGTCGGACCAAGGCCCGCATGTACGGCATCCTCGTCCTCAAGGACCGGCTCTACGCCTATCTGTCCACCACCCGCTTCGATGGGCTGGAGACGGGCAAACAGGACAAGTTCCACCTCGGTCAGCCTGAAATCGTCGCGTTGGACCTCAAAACGAAGAAAAAAGTCGGCAGCCTGGCCATGCCCCTGGGCATCCTGAATTTGCAGCCGATCGTCGGCGGCACCCGGTTCTATGCCATGGGCCGTGACCTGTACGACATCGATGCGGCCACGCTCAAGGTGCAGAAGATCCTCCCCCTCGACCCGCCGCCGATGGAAGGCGAGGGTCAGATCATGATCAACGCCGAATGGGTCCACCCCGAAACGGCTGCCGGCATGAGCGGCTATCCGTATTACACGACCGATCCGATCACCAAAAAGACGACCACGGGCCTGATGACCCTGGATGACCAAGACGGCACCATCGACCATTTTGAGATCGGTCCGCCGATCAACAGCCAGTTCGGCTTTTCGGCGGCGCTGACCCCGGACCGCAAACGGGCGTTCATGACCATGAACAAGCTCCTCGAAATCGACATGACGAAGCGCCGGGTCACCCGGGTCATGGATTACGGCAAAACTTACTATGCCGTGACGATGAGCAGCGATGGCAAGCACCTTTATCTGTCCAGCTCCGGTGCCAACCTGACGGAGGTGGACTCCCAGACCCTGAAAGTCACCCGTGAGCTGGAATTGCCCGCCGAGGTCTGGGACGTCACCGTCCTGCCGGCCGAAGGCGGACCAACCGGCACGGAGATCCAGAAACCGTGACCAACCGAGCCTGGGCCCTGGCGGTCGAACGCCCGGAAGACCTCTCCCGGGCGATTGCCGCAGGTGCCATCCGGGAAACCGCTGCCGGCTGGACGGCCGACCTGATCACCGGAGGGGCCGTCCGCTTCAACCGGTTGTACCTCGGTGATGAGTTTTGCCACCACCTGATCCCGACGTTGCCAGAATTGGAGACGGCATTGGCCGGGTGTGCCGTGCGCCAGGTCCCCTTCACTCTGGCCACCCCCCCCGTCACCGACGAGGGCATCAATGCCCTGCGCCCGTTGTTGGTACGGTTGGCGGATGAACCCGACGCCGAAGTCGTGGCGAACGACTGGGGCACCTTGCGCCTGCTCAGCAGGGAATTCCCCAAGCTCGGTCGGATCCTGGGCCGGACCCTGCGGCGCCAGATCAAAGACCCCCGGGCCGCTGAAACCACCGCTGCCGGTGCGATGACCGATGGCTACATGACCCTGTTGCAGCGCTTTGGGGTCTCTTTGATCTCCGCCGATCGGCTGCCGGACATCGAGACGGCGTTGCCATTGGCCATGCACGTGCCCTTCGAGTTCGTCACCAGCGGCCGGATCTGCTCCATCAGCGGCGTGCCTTTCCCGCAGCAGCGCAAGTTTCTGGTGGATTTCTCCTGCCCGAAACCGTGCCGGGAGTTTTACCTCGATCTGAAGGATGCCTCGGTGAAAGGCTTTATTCGCCAAAAGGGCAACACACTCTTTGCCGATAACGGCGGCCTGGCACTGCTTGAAAAGGCGGAACACTGGGTCAAGCGCTGGGTCTACGATCTGTCCATCGACAAGAAACTCTCGCTGTTGGCCCAACCGGTCGAGGCCCTCGTATGAAACTGCTCGCCCCACTCAGCCGGGTCGATGAAGTCGAACCCCTGATCCGCAGTGGTGCCGAAGAGATTTACTGTGGCCTCGTGCCGACGGCGTGGGTGCAAACGCAGGCCACCGACGACTGGCTGAACCGGCGCAACCCCAATGGGGCAAATTTGCACGGCTTGAGTGAGCTGACGTCCGTCGTCACCCAGGCGGATGCGCACGACGTGCCGGTCTTTTTGACCCTGAACGCCCATCACTACAAGGCCGAGCAGATGCCGCTGATCCTCGATATGGCCAGACGGGTGGCGGCCGTGGGCGTCGAGGCCCTGATCATCTCGGACATCTCCCTGATCCTGGCCATCCGGGAAGCGGATATCGACATCCGCATCCACCTCTCCAGCCTGGGGACGTGTACAAACGCCGAGTCGGCGGCCATGTATGCCGAGCTGGGCGTCGACCGGATCATCCTGCCCCGGCATCTGTCGGCCCGGGAAATCGGCGTGCTGCGGGATGCCAATGTGCCCGTCGAATACGAAGTCTTCCTGCTCAACGATGGCTGTGCCTACGAGGAAGGGCACTGCCTGACCACCCACCACTACGGTCCGATCTGCATGACACCCTGGCAGATGGACGTGCAGCCGTTACCGGGCGCCAAGGCCGATATCGCCGTCCAATGGGAAACCAACCACAAGGCCTATCAGAGCTTCCTCTGGCACCTGAACAATTGCGGCAGTTCGAACAACGAGAAGGGCCTGCCGAACGGGCCCTGCGGCTTGTGCGCCCTATCCGAGATGCAGGCGATGGGCGTCGACTCCCTCAAGATTGTCGGCCGCGAAGCCTCGCCCCTGCGCAAGCTGGCCAGCGTGCAGTTGGCCCGGGCCGTGCTGAACCGGGTGCGGGCGGGTGATTCAGCCGAGGCTGTGGCGGACAAGGCCAAAGCGTTGCGCAACACCCCGGAGCTCTGCAGCAGCACATACATGTGTTACTACCGCTGATCCCGTCACGAACCGAACCCGACCCACGATGACACCGTCGCAACCTCCCCGTCCGGCCACGCCCGCAAGTACCGTGCGGGCCCTTTATCGCCGTCTCGCCCCCTTCATCCGACCACACCGGGCGGCGTTCGGTGGCGTCTTCGGGCTCAGCCTCATGGGAACGATCCTCGGCCTGATACCACCCATGCTGGCCCGGCAACTGATCGATCATGTCCTGATCGGCCGGCACTTCGACCAGCTCGGGCGCCTGTTGGGGCTCGGCATGGCGGTGTCATTGACCGCCATGGCCGTCTCGGGCCTGTCCCGCTGGGTCTACACCCAACGGACGCTGGCGATGCTCGCCAGTCTGCGGGGCGCCATCCTTTCCCACTTGCTGCTCGTCCCAGCGCCCCAGCTCTTGCGGCATCGCACGGGTGATCTGGTCAGCCGCCTGAACAACGACGTGGCCGAGATCCAGCGGACCGTGACGGACGGTGGGCTGCAGATCACCATGGCGGGACTGCAACTTGTCGGCGCCGGCGCATGGCTATTGATCCTCGATTGGCGCCTAGCCTTGGCGGCCTGCACGGTGGCGCCGCTGCTCGTCGTGTCGACCCGCCTCTTTCGGCCCCGCACGCTGACCATTGCCCGGGACCTGCGGGGCCAGACCGGTGAGGTGATGGCCTTTTTGACAGAAACCCTACAGGGCACGGCCTACATCCAGGCCCATGACCTGCAACCGGAAGTACAACGCCGCTACGGCGCCTGGAACGACCGGTTCAACGCCTCGGTGCTGCGTCAGCAGCTCTGGTCGAACGTCGCCGGCACCCTTCCTTCACTGCTGATGGGCCTGAATGCCCTGATCGTCCTCGGCTACGGTAGCTGGCGGGTCGAGCAGGGCGCCATCACGGTTGGCACCCTGCTGGCCTTTGCAGCCTATCAATGGCGATTCTTCGGCCCCCTGCGCAGTTTGGCGGGCTTTGGCCTGCGGGTCCAACAGGCACAGGCGGCCCTGGAACGAATCGAGGTGGTCTGGAATCTGGCCACATTACCAACCAGGGTCGGATCGGCCACGCCTAGCCTGCACCCGCCGATAGCGATCGCCTTCAGCGCTGTCGGATTCCGATACGAGGCCCAGACGGCCGTGTTGACCGATGTCACGGCGACCATCCCAGCAGGTGGGGTCACGGCCATCGTCGGTCCGAACGGCGCCGGCAAGACCACTCTGCTGAATCTCATGCTCGGCCTGCTTCGACCGGACCAGGGCCATATCAGGGTGAACGGGGTGGACCTCCAGACGCTGGACCCGCTGGCGTGGCGCAGCCGGATCAGTCTCGTCGCCCAGGATGCCGTCTTTTTCCATGGGACCATTGCCGACAACCTCCAACTGGCTTGCCTGAATCCCGAGGTGACGGAAGCAAGCCTCTGGGACGTCCTGACGACCGTGGGATTGGCTGAGATGGTCCGATCCTGGCCCCAGGGTCTGGATACCCTGGTCGGGGACCGTGGATTACGCCTGTCCGGCGGCCAACGCCAGCGACTCAGCCTGGCCCGGGCCCTGCTGCGTGATCCGGCCCTTCTGATCCTGGATGAAGCGACCAGTGCCATGGACATGTTGGGCGAAACGGCCGTATGGGAACGCCTGTTGCAGGGTCCTGCCGAGCGGACGATCCTTTTGATCACCCACCGGCTGAGCACGGCGGCCCGGGCCGATCACCTCATCGAGCTGCAGAACGGGCTCGTCGTCCCGGCGGGACCGGCGGGGGCGGCATTGGCCAATCGCACACCGGCTTTGGACCGTCTGGAGACTCCGACATGACCCCAATCCGGGTGGCGATCATCGACTCGGGGATCAATCCCCAACATTCCCACGTACAGGCCGTTGCCGCCGGCGTTTCCTTCCACGTCGCCGCAGACGGGGCCATCGTCGCCGGGGAAGACTGGCGGGACCGGTTCGGCCATGGCACGGCCGTCGCCGGTGCCGTACGCCTGTTTGCTCCGGCGGCGGAGCTGCTCGCCATCAACGTCGTCGACGGTCAGGGTCGCTCATCAGCCGAACAATTGGTCGCCGCCATCGTCTGGGCCATCCGGCACGAGGCCACGATCATCAACCTCAGCCTGGGCACCGCCAACCCCGAGCATGCCGGGATGTTGTCCGAAGCCGTCGACCTGGCCCTCGCCAGCGGGGCGACCGTGGTGGCTGCAGCACCCAGTCAGGGAGCCGTGCTCTGGCCTGCCGCACTGCCTCAGGTCATCGGCGTCAAATCGGATGAGCGACTGGCACCGAAGTCCATCGGCTTTATGGCCGAGCACGATCCACCGTGGCGAGCCTTTGGTCGTCCCCGGGCCCTGCCGGGACCCGCCCAGGCAAAAAATTTCAAAGGGAGCAGTTTCGCCGCTGCCCGCCTCAGTGGCATGCTCGCCCGCCAGGCGTCTGTTTCTGGCGAGCGGAACCGCGCTACACTGATAGCGTGGCTCCATGAGACAGCTGTCCCCTTGACCGCTGAGGCGCCACAAGCCATTTGAGGGAGGAATCGATGCCAGTGTCCGCCCATGCCAGTCCGGGTCTGCGTACCTGGCTGGCCGCCTCGTTCGTCTGTGTCGGTCTGATCGGATGTGCCGCCATGAGCCAACAATCGCCCAGCCCCATCCCGTCCGGCTCGCCGGGTGGCTTTTCGGGCAACGCTTCGGCCGTGCCACCATCGCCACTCCCGGGCGGCCTGGCGAATCAGGCGGTAGACTCCGAAGGCGCCAAGGAATTCGCAGCTGCCGCCATCCGCCTGCTCAAAGACCGCACGCAGGACCAGACGATGGCGCTGCAGCGGATCCGCTCTGCCCAATCCCAGGTCGTCGCCGGCCTGAAGTACCATTTGGAACTCGACGTGACAACGCAGCAGGGACCCCGGACCATCAAGGTCGTCGTCTATCGCGACCTCCAGAATGAGTACTCCCTCAGTGACGTCGCAGGTCTCTGAAACGGTCCATCCACCATGTCTACCCTTTTCCACTCCGCCCTCCGGGTGCGGCAATTCTTCACCGAGTTCCTCCCGCAGCCCCCGTCAACGGAGCTGATGCGGATGGTCCAAGACTTGTGCAATGCAGCGGGCCGGCCGTTGCAGTTCAAAATCTTTGACGACAACGTGCACGGCGAAACCGAGTTCAATCCGGAATCCGTCCTGCTCGGTCTCGGTGCTGCGGCACCGTCCGAAGGTCTGATCGCCCATGAGCTTGCCCATGCCCTGTTGGAAACCCGGGGTTGGCCCCGCTATTTCGGGACCGAAGCGGGCGACCATTGGCTCGGCAAAGTCCAGGTCATCCTGTTGAATCTGGCGGACCACAGTGCCGGCATCGGTCTGCAGGTCCACTACGGCATTGATGCCCGCGCCCACGAGGAAGTCCTGCTGGCTCAGTCCGAGGCGTCGATCCAGCGGCTGTTGGACCGGGCGGATCTCATCCCCAAGGTGGGGCTGTCCGGCTCCCAGTTGGTCGAATTCGGCACCGGCATCGCTTTGACCTGCCTCGACTACTACTGGCGCACCGGCGGATTGCCGGATTCCTTCTTTGCGGCGATGGACCTGATCGACGGCAGCCGGGACCTGTTCACGAGCCTGGCCGAATGTGCCCCCGACGGGGTGCCTCAAGACGGGGGGGCGGCCCGTCGCCTGATGGGCACCCTGATCGAGCGGATCGACGATTATCTCCAGGAAGAGGCCGGCATCAGGCCCCTGGCCCTGCTGGGCCACTTCGTCCCCTCGTCGTTTGCCAACGACGTGCATCGCCCCGTCGAACAGGTGGCCACGTTGCTCCAGAAAGCGCTGCCGACTCCGGGCGACTTTCTGATCACCGTCATCCCCCATCGGGACGGCCTGCCCTTCAGCTTTCGGCAGATTCTGCCGCCCCATCAGGGAGACGATGCATTCCTCAATTGGACCGGTCAACAGCCCTTCGGTGCCCTGGCCCGCCAGGTGGTACCGCCCGAATACCTGATCTGGCAGCCCACGGGATCGCCCGTCTGAGGTCTTATCGGCGAATCAGTGACCGCGCCCGAGTCTCTTGGCACGCTTGTCACCGAACTTATTCGCCGAAAGGCCCCAAGGGGGATCGCCCGGCGCTCGGGTCAAAGGCGGGGTTGGTTTGGCCAAGACCTTACGCTGGCAAAGCCGCCGGATGGCGCTCAACGACCGGTGGCAACGTCAGGGTGAACGTGCTTCCCGCGCCGACCTGCGAGGCCACCTCGATCAAGCTGCCCAGGGCCTTGACCATCTACCCCGTACGATTCGTCACTGTGCCTTGCCTGGCATTGCCCTACGGAGCCAGGCTCGGTCTCGTTGATTGAGATAGTCTCTTAGTCTTCCAGCGCCCGCAGGGCATTGATGCGCCCGAACCCGGTCAGATTGTCCCGCCCGGTGTCACCCAAGTCGTCCGCCGACTGCTCGATCCGCTGACGCACTTGCTGGGCTGTCCAGGACGGATGCTTGGACCAGACGAGACTAGCCAAACCGGCGACCAACGGGGCAGCCATGCTGGTCCCTGAGAGACTCCCATAAGGTTTCTTGTGTGGAATCTGGGTGTCGTACGTGGGCATCGTACTGAAGATATTCTGGCCGGGGGCGCTGACGGACATCCAGTTGCCGGTGTTCGAGAAACTCGCCACCTGATCGTCTTTGGTGGTCGCTCCGACCGCCATCACCCCCGGAATGGCAGCCGGATAGGCGGGGTCCGGGCTGGCGTCGTTGCCCATGGCGGCAATGACGAGGCTGCCTTTGCCGATCGCATATTCCACCGCTTTTTTGATGGTGGGATCGTTTGCGTAACCACCCAGGCTGAGGTTCAGGATGTGGGCCCCGTGATCGGCAGCCCAGCGGATACCGTCGGCAATGTCCACATCGGCGCCACTGCCGTCGGACGCCATGACCCGGACGGGCATGAGGCGGGCGCCCCAGTTGATCCCGGCCACGCCTTGGGCGTTGTTAGCCACGGCCCCGATGATACCGGCGACATGGGTGCCGTGACCGTTGCCGTCACGGCCCTTGTCGGCAGCCGTGATGAAGTCGCGGCCTTCGACCAGATGGGCACTCAAGTCGGGATGGGTCAAGTCGATACCAGTGTCGATGATGGCCACGGTGACGGGATTTTGTTCGCCGGTCAGCTGATCCCAGGCGGAAGTGGCCTTCACCTTGTCCATACCCCATTGTTGGGGATAGTCAGGGTCGTTGGGGGTGCCGAAAATATGGAAGGTGTGGACGGGTCGGGCCGTCACCACGCCTTTCGTGGCGGTCAGGTCCTTGACGGCGGCCTGGATCGCCGGGGGGGAGTTCAGGAAACTGGCCGTGATCAGCAAATCGCCACCACCCGCCAGGCGCCTGACCAACCGGTATCCTTCGGGCATGGCCGCTCCCGGTGCCAACGACACGACCAGGCGGGTCGGATCGACGTCCGCCTGTGCCGAGGCCTTTGTCTGAAAGGAAGGACCTGAGTTGCCAGTCCCCAGACCGTCCTGGGGGACAGGCCCGGACTGGGAAAGGGTTGGGGGCATTGCCTGACAGGCGGTCACGGCAAGAAGCGTCAAGGGAAGGACGTGTTTGTGCAACGGTTCATGCCTCTAATGGTTGTGATGCCTAGCTTCAGACACTCCGCCTTAGCTGAAAGCCATGCTATGCGCTCGCCTTATGCCTGTCAAACAATGCTAATGCTTGCTATGACTTTATTCCCGACCTCAGCATGCCGTACATGCCGCACCGGACAAGGGTTTCACAGCGCCTGCATGAATCCCCAAAAAAGCCCCGGTACCGCCACCACTGCCGGTCGCCCGGCAAATCCGCCACCACCTGGGTTTGAGCCCCTGTCGAAAACGTTTTCCACAGGTTATCCACAGCCGGTGGAAAACGTTTTCGACAGGGAAAAGACCGGGCTGTGTGGTGAACGCTGGCGACCGGCATGCAGGCCCGCTACGATACCTGAGCTTACTCAAACGGCCTGTCGGATCTCAGGATCGGTGACCACCGATGATCCGCGCCGCCCTCGGTCGGGACCCGCCATGATCCGCCACATCTGCAGCATCGATACGAACGCCGGCACCGAGTGTGTCCAGATCGGCGTGGCAGACCTCACCCCGACCCTGGCCGACCCTGGCAGGCTCGTCTGGCTGGACATTGAAGATCCGACGCCGGAAGACATGGCCTTTCTCGCCCGGCAATTCCATTTTCATCCGTTGGCGTTGGAAGACTGCACCCACCTGCACCAGCGGCCCAAAGTCGACAGCTACGATACCTATTTTTTCATGGTCCTCTATAGCTGCAATTACGAACCGAACAACGGCGGCCTGAAGACGGACGAGATCGACGTTTTCTGGGGATTAAACTACGTGGTGACCGTGCATCGGGGCACAGTGCCCGATCTGATCCAGACCGAAGCCCGTTGGCGGGCCTCGGGCAACTATGTCAAGCAGGGCGCCAGTTTCCTGAGCTACCTGATCGTGGACAGTGTCGTCGACAATTATTTCCCCGTCATCGAGGCAATCAACGATCAGATCGAGGAAATCGAGGAAAAAATCTTCCTGGCCTTCGATCCGATGGCGATCCAACGCATTTTCGGCCTCAAGAAGGAACTCATCCACCTGCGCAAAGTCGTCGTCCCCTTGCGGGACGTCTTCGTCATGCTCATCCGCCGCGAAGTCGGGCTCGTCGCCGCCCCGACCCTGCCGTACCTGCAGGACGTGTACGATCACCTCATCCGCGTCTCAGACTCGATCGACACCTATCGGGACCTGATCGCCAGCACCATCGACGCCTACCTGTCGACCGTGGCCAATCGGACAAACGAGGTGATGCGCCGCCTGACGATCCTGACGACGATGCTGATGACCCCGGCCGTCGTCTCCGGCATTTACGGCATGAACTTTGAATTCATGCCGGAACTGCACTGGGTCCACGGTTACCCCATGTCCCTGGTGCTGATGCTCGCCCTGATCCTGATCGAGGTGATCGCCTTCCGGCGGTTCGGCTACCTCTGAACATCCGTCCGTTCAGTGTCAGGGAAACAGCCTGCCCAATTGCATGGCGGCCGGACCCAGCAGGATGACGAAAATGGCGGGAAAGACAAAAAAGACCAGGGGCATCAGAATCTTGATCGGTGCTTTCATCGCCTGCTCCTCGGCCCGCTGCAGGCGTCGCGTCCGCAGATGATCGGCCTGGATGCGCATGACGTTCGTCATCTCGACACCCCAGCGGTCAGCCTGATACAGGGCTGCCGCCAACAGGCGCAGGTCCTGGACGCCGCTCCGCCGGCCGAAGTCCGCATACGCATCCGCCCGGGACTGGCCCAGCTGCACGTCTTTGAGGAAGAGGCGCATCTCCTGGCACAGAGCCCGTGAACTGGGCGACTCCCGGGCACTGAACCGCTGGAGGGCGGCATCGAGGGTGAGGCCCGCCTCGACACTGATGGCCAGCATGTCCATGGCGTTGGGCAGGGCCAGGATGATCTGCTGCTGACGCTTTTGGGTGGTCTGCCGCAGCCAGAGATCGGGCGCCAGGCATCCGGCCAGCCCGCCGGCCAGCCCCCAGACCGGACCGAACGCCCATCCGAACGCCGCCCCGACCACTGTCAGGAGCACTTTGATGCCGACGGTGACCGCCAGCGCCCGCTTGCCGAAACAGCCGGCCATGACCAGCCGGGGTTCGAGCTGCAGTCGGAGATTCACGGGCAATCTGGCCTGGATAAACTCGCTGA
>JACMPN010000562.1 GCA_014377495.1 Candidatus Sericytochromatia bacterium | reverse complement strand
GCTTGTCTTTGTCACTATCGTCGGGCTTCCGACAGGACGTGGGTTGCGCCCACCGATCGGAAACTTGAGCAAACTGGTTATATTATCTCACAGTCAGGCGCGGGCGAACCGACCGCAGCCCTGAATGTCAGCTGAGGGGCCAGACCTGCCCCCAAGATCCCTGCCGCGGCATCAGGTGGAAGCACATGGAATCCCAGGCCGGGAGATATGGCCCGCGCCCAGGTCGGTGAGGGCGGTCCAGCCGCTAGGAGACCCCGGACGACCTGGGCGGAAGACCTGCACTGCGTTCCGGTAAGGCTGACGATACGTTAGGAGGGCTCGACACAGCGGATGGGCCGCCCCGACCGACCGTATCGTCAGATGGCCCAGAGGGCGAGGCGTAACGTCAGCGGTCCCAGTGAGGAGGGCATGGCGACCACCAGGGTAGAAGGGCTGCGGCTCGTCACCTCAAGACCCGGACCAAAGGTCAACGGGGGGGCGATGTTGCAGTTATAACCCGCTTCGGCCAGCTTCGTCACGGCATTGCCGGCGATCTGGTTGCCCAGTTCGGCAATGGCGCTCGAGGCGACTTCGTTGAGCTCATGCACCGGACGGCCCATCATCATCGCGCTGGCCACGTGACGGGCTGTATCCTCGGCAAAGCAGAAATACACATCGCCGAGCACTTGGCCGGTGAGCCCGATGTAGACCGTCAGACCCTCGGACTGAAACGGCGCAACCTGAAGTGACGGTGCCCCCGTCATCATTTCCTGACGGGTCACCTGTTGGAACACTTCTTCAGCGGCGCTGAGAAAAGGGTTGATTACCGCAACATTGAAAGTGGGCTGCGTCACCGCCGCCATACGGGGCCTCCGGATATAATCACATTCCCGTCAGCATACCGTGCCGACAGGCGCCCTTCAAGCCTAGTTATGTGGCTGCCAGCGTACGCCGACGTTGAACTCCTGGATCCCGGTACGGAACTGGTTGTCCCAATAGGCGCTCAAACCCGTGTCCTGGAAAGCGGGTGGCAATCCGGCGATGTTCAGGTTCTGCAGCAGGCCCAGCCGCATGTGCGGCGTGACGATGTCGTACAGCTCGCCTGAAAAGGTCGTGGCCCCGTTCCAAAACGGCACATCCGAGCCCAGACCCAGCTTGTTGTGGATCAGGCCGAAGCGGGCAATGATCCCGTCCTGCATCGGCATGCCCAGCTGGACGTTGACCAGATTCGTCTCGCCGATGTCGTCCAAGCCGACCCGATAGTACGGGATCGGCCCGAACCCCATCGATCCGAAGACGTTGAAGTTCCCGTGCAGCCGTCCGCCCAAGCTGAAGAACTGCTCCTGCCGCACGGCGCCCAGCAACTCGGTGCGGAAGTTGATCTTGAAGCCCTCTTCTTTGGTGGTCGGCTTCAGCAACAGCGTCTTCGTCAGCATCTTGGCGTTGTTGACAGCTTCCTTGGCATTGGTGACCAGCTCACGCACGTCCGCCTGGATGACCTTGTCGCCGGTGATCTTCTGCACGTCCGTGGCGATGGCGTCGATCTTCAACGCCAGGTCATGCAGGTGATCCACCGTATTCCCCAGCTTCTGCTGGCCGCCAGGTGAGGCCACGAGCGGCGCCAGGGAATGGGTGATCGAGCGGGCTTCGTCGGTGACGGCCTTGATGTTCGCAAAGGCTGCGTCCAGCTGGGCCCGGTTGCCGGTGACCACCCCGTTCGCCGACGTGGCCAGCTGTTCCATCTGACCGGCCAGCTTGTCGATCTTGGCAAACGTGACGGGCAGGTCCTTGTTGACCAGCTGATCGATGCTGTTCCGGGTCCGCTGCGCCATCGCCTGCGTGTCCGACCCTTCGACGGCGAGCCGCAGCTGGGTCATCACCCGGCCCGCCTGGGCCGTCACGTCGGCGATGGAGGCCGCCGTCTTGCCGTCGAGTACGTCCCCGTTCTTCAGCGGCCCTGTCAGTTTCGGCGGCGGGATGATGTCCAGGACCCGGTCACCGACGATGCCCTTGGAACTGACCAGGAAGGCGGAATCCTTGTCGATGACGATCCCCGGCCGGTTGATGTAGACCCCGACGGCCACGGTATCGCTGGCGGGGGTCAGTTCGAGGACTTCACCCACCTTGACGCCCATCAGCTGCACCTGGGCACCCGGCATCAGGCCACCCACGTCGTGAAACCGGATCTTCAGGTTGATCCCCGCCTTGCCTGGCGAGATCTTGCCGATCCAGACGACGAAAACCGCCAGCACACCGAGACCGAGGAGCGTTGTGAGACCGACTTTGGCCGCCGGTGAAAATCGTGTCGGAGTCATTTGGCTGTAGTTACCTCGTCGACACGGCCTTCGATAAAATTGCGCACGGCAGGATCGGCATGGTTCTTGAAATCATCGACCGATCCGGTCGCCAGCACGTTGCCGGAATGGAGCATGACGATCTGGTCCGCCGTCCGGAAGATCGTCGTCGGCTGGTGTGTGACCACCATGCCCGTCGCGCCGGTCGTGTCCCGGATCGTGTTGATCAGGTCCTCGATCACCGTGCTGGTGACAGGATCCAACCCGGCCGTCGGCTCATCGTACAACATGACCGCAGGGTTACAGACAATCGCCCGGGCAAATCCCACCCGTTTCTGCATACCACCCGACAGTTCGGCCGGGTAAAGGTCGCCCGTGCCGGCCAGACCGACGATTTCGAGCTTTTCGTCGGCGATGCGGCGGATCTCCGTTGACGACTGCTTGCTGCCCTCGATCAGCGGAAAACCGACATTCTCCCAAACGGTGAGTGAATCGAACAGGGCCGCCGACTGGAAGACGATGCCGATCCCCCGGCGGAAGTCGTCCAGCCCTGGCCGGTCGAGCTTGCCGACATCCTGGTCGTCCAGGCGGACCGTCCCCGAATCCGCCTCGATCAGGCGTAGCAGCAGCTTGAGCGTGGTGCTCTTGCCACAACCGGAAGGACCGATGATCACGGTCGACTTGCCCGTCGGGCACTCGAAGCTGATCCCCCGCAGAATCGTCTTGGGACCAAACGCTTTGGTCACCGAATCAAAAACGATCATCGGCGCCGGTCCGGCCGTGGCGCCAAACAAACCATGCTGCGGCAGGCCGATGGGTGGCCACGGCGGCGGGTGACTGGATCAATGGCTGCGATCATGGGACAAACGGACCTTTTGGACGACTCTACTGGCAGTGTAGCACCGGCAGGCGCTGTCGGGATAACCAGCGCTCCGGCCGCACCCGCGGGTGCTCCGCGGCGGGAATGGCACCAGCGGGCCGGATCAGGTGGGTTTGGTCGAGTAAAGGATCGTCGTCATCAGGTAGTTGCTGAGGAAGATCGCCATCAGCGAATGTACGACCGCCTGGGTGGTCGAGATGCCGACGCCCCGGGCGCCTTCGCCGGTGTCCAGGCCGTTGTAGCAGCCGACCAGGCTGAGGATGATCCCGAAGACAAAGGCCTTGACGATGCTCTTGGCGAAATCCGCCAGGGTCAGGAACCCGGCCATCGAATCGATGTAGCCGCTGGGGATGACCCCTTTGATCAGCACAGCCACCGCCAGGCCGCCACCCATGCCGACGGCGATGGCCAGGATGGTCAGCAGCGGCAGCATGATCCCGCTGGCCAGCAGGCGGGGGACGACGAGGTAATAGAGGGGATCGACGGCCATCGCCGTCAGGGCATCGATCTGCTGGGTGACCTTCATGCTGCCGACTTCGGCGGCAAAGGCGGCGGCCACCCGGCCGGCGACGACGACGCCCGTCATCAGCGGGGCCAGCTCACGGACGAGGGCCATCCCTGAGGCAGCACCGACCATGGAGACGGCGCCGAAACGGATGAACTGGTCGGCGATCTGCAGGGTGAACACGGCCCCAACGGCCGCCGAGGTCAGCAGGGCGATCCCCAGGGAATCGGTACCGACAAAGGCCAGCTGCTGGATCGTGTTCTTCCAGTGGATGCGCCCCCGGCCCAGCATGGCGAACGTCTGCCCGCAAAAGATCATGAAGGTGCCGAAGGACTCGACCATGTTCAGGACAGGGCGGCCGATCGTCGCCAACAGGTTGGCGACGGCAGGTTCTGGGGGGGATTCGTCGGGCGTAGTTGACACGTGCGCACTCCTGGCCACAATTGCCGGTAGTATGGACCACCTGCGGCCAACCTTATAGTGGGGCCGGCATTTTGCGGTCCGTCGACTCCGTCGCGACGGCCCCCGGCGAGCCCAATTCCGGCAAGGTTTCCGTCCGCCTGGCGGAAGTCACCCCGGCCCCCGAAGCGCCGGGGTCTGCGAGCCTGATCCACTACGACGCCGCCGCCACGGAGGATGCCGGCCTCTTCACGCGCACCGGCAACGGAGCCCAGGAAACCCGGTATGCCCATTGGGACCTGGCCAGCCACAAGGTCGACTGGACCGTCCCCCTCGGCAAGATCGATGCCCACACGCTCGTGGAGCCGATCGGTGTCGATCCGCAGGGCCGCCATCTTTAACCTCCTGAAGGAAACCAGCCACGCCCGGGAAATGAGCCAGTCCAGCCATGCCGACGCTGCAACGGTCGGCCGGGTCGATCTGGCGACGCACCAGGTTGACTGGCAGCACGCCGTGCCATTGCCGGGCCAGACTCATCTGGGTGGCGATGGCATGGCGATCATGCCCGACGGCAAATACGCCATCATCGGCAAAACCGGGGCCCCGTACGGAGTTAAGGGCGACAAAGGGCTCTTCAGCCTGGGGCTCTGAGCGGGCGCCCCAATACCCGCCAGTACCACGCGCCGAGATCCTCGACGGGTAGGTCGGGACCCAGCGCCGAGCGTGGGGCCAGCACCGACTGCCACAAGTCCCCGTTGGGCAGTACGGCCTCAATGGCGACGACCTGGATCACCTCGGCCGGAGACGCCGGTCAGACGATGAGGTCCGGCGGAAAGGGGTTCCGACCTTGCCGCTGCCGGTTCTGCGCCGCAGGCCAGAGGTCGCAGCCGGACTGCCAGCGGTCCGTCGTCCGAGTCGACCCATACGCCGCCCCGAGGGCTGCGGACAAGCGCCGCCGACGCGCCTGTGACGACACCCGGGCCGACGGCCCTTGTTCGCTAAAATCACTCGCTGAAACATCTTCTTAACAACCTGTTGCTATGATGGATAATACCGGCTGTGTCCCTGTAAGCACCGTTATTTTTTGCCAGCGCCCGTATCATGGGGGCGCCCCGTGTTGGGGCAGCGTTGTTTGAAGCCGCCGGGATCGTCCGGGCCGGCCCGTCCACCGTGACGGGGACCGTCCCCTTGGGAGTAACGTATCGCGTGAATACCGCGCAGCGCAGTGTTTTGACCCGTTGGCTCTGCCTGCTGGTCGCTTTTTTCGCGCTGCTGATCGGACAACCTGCCGAAGCCAGCATGACCGTTTCCAAGACGGCCTCTCCGACCCTGGCCACGGCAGGTGCGACCGTCACGTACACGATCTCGATCTACAACTCCAACCCCACGGCCTTCGGCCCGAACCTGGTCGAAATCACCGATACCCTGCCCGGCTTCTTCGGCGCCCCGACGACGACCAGCATCGTCCTGAACGGCGTCGCCCAGGCGCTGGAAGTCCCCGCCAACGTCGGCGGAACCTCCTACCGCTGGAGCCGCGGTGGCGCCCGCTATGCGATCAATCCGGACAGTTTCCTGACGATCATCTTCACGTCCGTCATCGGCGGGGCAGCGCCCGCCGGCGCCTATCCCAACAACGTCACGACGCAGGATTTCGCCACGCCGCCCGATCCCACCGTGGCCACCGGACCGACCGCCGTCGTCACGATCGGCAACCCGCCCGCCTTGGCCGTGATCAAGTCCGTCTTCCCGACGACCACCGTCGCTTCGGGCCCGGTGACGTACACGGTCACCACCACCAACTCCGGCGCTTCACCGACGACGGGGGTCAGCTTCGTCGACACCCTGCCCGCCGGTTTCACCTACACCCCCGGGAGTGCCACCTACAATGGCGGCGCCGCAGCCAATCCCACCATCGCCGGTCAGATGCTCACCTGGAGCGCCCTGGCCCAGATCCCCTCCAACACCAGCCGGGTCCTGACTTTTCAGGCCACCGCTTCGGCGACGACTGGCTCCTACAGCAACAATTTCTCCGTCACGGCCACCAACGCCATTGCGGCGAGCAGCGGCCCGACGGCAACCGTGACTGTGGGGGCGGCGACGCCACTGACGATCACCAAGACGGCCAGCGCCGCCAACGTCAATCCCGGCAACACCTTCACCTACACGATCCGCCTGACCAATCCGGTCGGCAATCCGGCCGCCCAGATCAGCAGTTTTCAGGATCTCCTGCCGCCGAACTTCAACTACGGCTTCACGTCCCAGTACCGGCTCGGGGCGGCCGCCTACACCGCTATCGGCACGCCCGCCCAGACGGGGCGGACCGTGACGTGGGGCGCCGTCTTTCCGAACATTCCGGCCGGTCAGTTCCTCGATCTGAACTTCACCGTCTACGCCCCCTCCGAAAACTCCGGCACCTTCACCAACGTGGCCACCGCCAACGGGGTGAACTTCGCCTCGGTGAGCACGCCGCCGACCGCCAGCGTGACCGTCAACGGCCCGGCCTACTCGATCAGCAAAACCGTCAACGGTGGCGGCACGGCGACGGTCACCGTGCCACCGGCGACGACGGTTGCGTACCGGATCACGATCACCAACAGCAACACGACCAGCGGCACACCGGTGATCCAGGACCTGATGCCCACCGGATTCACCTACGTGGCCGCCTCGACGACCGTCCGCCGGAACGGGACCTCTGTTTCCACGGCCAACCCGACGACCACCGGCGCCAATCTCCGCTGGTCACCCGGTTCCACCATCAACAACACGCAGACCCTGACCGTGGACTTCACCTGCGCCGTCCCCGCCGGCACAACGGCCGGCGTCTACCCGAACAACGCCTCGGTCACCGACCTGAACATTGTCAGCAATCCTGCCGTCGTCACCGGTGACACGGCCCAAACGATCGTCAATTCCGGCGGCCCCAACATGCAGGTGAGCAAGACCGTCAACAACAGCGCCGTGCTGGCCTATGAGACGGTCATCTACACCATTCGCGCCCAGAACCTGATCACCGCTACCGGCAGCGCCAATGCCGTCTCCGTCACGGATGTCCTGCCGACGGGCTTTTCCTTCCAGCCGGGCACGGCCGAGCTGTCACTGAATGGCGGGGCCTTTGGTGCCCTGGCCAATCCGACGATCACCGGCCAGTCCCACGTCTGGACGGCGGGCCTGCCCAACCCGATGGCGGCCGGCACGTCGTTTGACCTGCGGTTCACCGTCCAAGTCGGCGGCGTGCCCGGCAGCTTCGACAACAACACCAGCATCGCCGGCACCAACTTCACCAACGTGACCACCGGACCGACCGCCACGGTCATCGTCGGCACGCCCCCAGTCATCACGATCTCCAAGTCGGCGTCGCCCAATGTCGTGCCCATCCCCGGCAATGCGACGACCTACACGATCACCCTGACCAATACCGGCGGCCAGCCGGGCACCAATGCCAGCATCACCGACACCCTGCCCACGGGATTCACTTACATCAACGGCTCGTCACAGTTGAACGGCATCGCCACCGGCAATCCCTCCGGGACCTCCGGGACGATCACCTGGGCCGGACCTTTCACGATCCCAGGTGGCGGCAGCGCCACCCTGTCGTTTGGCGTCAACACCTCCGTCACAGCCGGCTCCTACAACAACAGCGCCAGCGTGGCGGGTGACAACTTCAGCCCGAAATTTTTCGGCCCGGGGGCCACCGTCACCGTCGGCACCGCCCCGAACGTGGCCATTTCGGAAACCTTCAGCACCAGCGCCATCACCGTGCCGCCGACGGGTACCGTGACCGTCTCGATCAACCTGGCCAACGCCGCGGGGGCCGCCAATGCCCTGGGGACGACCTTGACCGTCACCCTGCCGGACAACGTCTCCTTCGTCCTGGGGACCGCCCAACAGAGCGTGAACGGTGGCGCCTTCACCGCCGTCGCCAACCCCTCCGGCACGACCTACGCCATCACCTTCAGCGGCCTGGCGGCCGTGGCCAGTGGCCAAACCAACGTCATCCGCTTCAACGTCACCGTCGCCAGCTCCGCCGTCAGCGGCAGCTACTTCATCACGGCACAGGCGACCGGCAGCAACTACGTCACCCCCTATCTGGCACCACCGGGCGACGCCAACCCGGATGCGCCGACGCTCGTCGTCACCAGTTCGAGCGCCGTCGACCTGACGCATTTCCGGGCCGCGGCCGATCCCCGCCAGGTGACCCTCTCCTGGGGCACGGGCACTGAATGGCAGAACCTGGGCTTCAACGTCTATCGCAGCGACACGCCGACCGGTCCCGGTCAGCGGATGACGGCCGGTATCGTCGGCCTGTCCGGCAGCAACCGGGGCAAAACCTATGCCTGGACCGATACGGCCGTCCAGCCAGGCACGACCTACCACTACTGGCTGGAGGACGTCGAGTTCGGCGGCAGTGCCACCCGGCGCGGGCCGCTGGCCGTCACCGTCCCGATCGCCGGTGAGCCCGAGACCGTCGCCACCTGGCAGGCCCCCCAGGTCCCCACCGGCAAGCTGCCCGGTGACGAGACCGTCGGCGTGACGACCCAGACCCCCAGCCAGCGGGTGAACGAACAGATCCAGGTGGTGGCGCGGACCAACAACAGCCTGACCCTGGAGTTGCACACCGAAACGGCGGCGGTGACCACCGTGGCCGGCATGGTGGACGTGACCATCCCCGGCCTCAGCCAAGCCTGGCAGGACGGTCAGCTGCGCCTGCCGCAGGCGACGATCCCCGTCGCCATCCCGGCCGGGGCCCACTATCAGCTGTCCGTGCTGGCCGAAACGGATGACCTGACCATCCCGGCCCCGAGCCTACTGGCCAACCGCTACATCGTGGTCATTCCCGAAGCCGCGCCCAGCCTGGTTCCGCTCGACGGCGATCGTCCGCCCGTCCGTCCCCACTGGCTGCCCAAGACCGGTGAGGCGATCGGCCTGATCAACGCCGCCCTCGGCAACGGGGGCGGTCAGGGCGCCGTCGGTCCCCCACCGTCGTCCCCGCCGGCAGATGCGACCCTGCCAGCGGCCGTGCCCGCGCAGCCCAACCAGTCCCAAGGCCCCGTGCCGCTCCGGGGGGATCGTCCGAACCTGCCCCTCCCGCCGCGGCCCAGGCTGCCGATCCTGGACACTGCCGGCGAGACGGCCCGGCACCTGCAATTTGCCTTCGGCGTGATGAACGCCCCTGCCGGCATCCCAACCGAGTCGGCCGTGATCGGTCTCGACGGGCAGGCCGGTGAAAACCGGTTGCTGCAATTGAAGCTCTTCCCGATCCGGCCGACGGGCACGTCGGGCGATCTTGTCCAGCACCGCACGCTGCGGGTCCGGCTCACCTGGGATGCGGACGGCAGCGGGACGGCCACGGCCGGCGCCCCGGATCGGTTTGCCGCGGCACTGGGACGGCTGCTGCAGGACCGGGCCGGCTGGGCCCTGCATCCACAGCCGGGCGCCGCCTTTCAGGATGACTATCGGGCGCCGACCGGTCCGGCCTTCACCGTCACAGTCAGCCATGCCGGCATACAGCAGCTGACGGCTGCCCAACTGACAGCGGCAGGCGTCCCGCTGGCCCAAACCGAGCGGTGGCAACTGCTCGACCATGACCGCCAGGTGCCGCTCCAGGTGATCGGCGAGGCGGCGTCCCCGGAGGCGATCCGCTTTTACGTGCCGGAGGTGGGCGGCCGGTACAACCACGACCATCGCTATATCCTGGCCACCGACCGGCCCGGCACGCCCCGGCGCTTCGGCAGCCGGGCAGCCGCCCCGCAGCCTGCCACACCGCCCCTGGTGACCCAGGCAGCCACCGTGACGGGTGCCGAATCGCACTACTACTGGGCGAACATGCCGGAAGACGGCAAGAGCGATCGCTGGTTCTGGGATTACGTGACGCCGGATCACACGGCCGGGCTGACGCTGAATGTGCAGGCCCCGACGGGAGATACCCAGGCCCAACTGACTGTCGGGCTCCGGGGCATGGGCACCGATCCCCGGGAGACGATGAACAACCGGGTGACCGTCAGCCTGAACGGCACGCGCCTGGGCGAGCTGCGCTGGGCCGGCAACAGTTATCTGACGGGCCGGCTGGCGGTCCCGGCCGGGCTGCTCGTCAACGGGGCGAATCAGGTGGCGCTGAGCATGACGGCCCGCCCGGGCATCGCCCTCCTGGCGGCCTACGTCGATGCCCTCAGCCTGAGTCATGGCCGGACCTGGCAGGCTGGCGATGGCGAGCATGCAACGGTGACTAGCGAAACCGATGCCACGGCCACGGTGGCCGGCGCCGGGACGGCCGCTGCGGTCATCGACGTCACACAGGCCACCGACCCCGTCACGCTGACCGAGATTAGCCAGCGTGATGGCATGGTCACCTTCGCCGTCACCGGCCATACCCAACCCCAGCGGTTCATCGTCGCCGATGCCCAGACGGTGCAGACCCCGACCCTGACCGCCTTGCCGGTACTGCCGGCGCTGCACACGGCCCCGCAGGCCGATTACCTCGTCATCGCCCCGCTGGCCTTCCAGGCGGCGGCCGAGCGGCTGGCCGAGCACCGCAGCGCCCAGGGCCTGCAGACGCAGGTCATTCCCACCGAAGCCATCTGGGCCGAGTTCGGCGGTGGCAATGTCGAACCCGAGGCGATCCACCGGTTCCTGCGCTGGACGGCACAGAACTGGCCACGGCCCCGGCCGACCTACGTCACCCTGCTCGGCGACGGCCATTTCGACTACCGGAACGATTTCGGCACCAGTCCCACCAACTGGGTGCCGCCTTTGCTGAAGGCGAACCCGCTCATCGGGGAGATCGCCGATGACAATGCCCTGGTCTGCGTCATGGGTGACGATCCGCTGCCCGACCTGTTCATCGGCCGGTTGCCGGCAGGCTCTCCGGTCGAGGCCGATGCCCTCGTCGCCAAGGTCATCGACGCCGACACCGGGCCTGAGGCGCCTTGGCAGAAATCCGCCATCGCCATCGCCGACAACGAGGATGCCGGGTTCTCGGCGTTTGCCGGTCAAACGACGGAGACGTACAGTCGCCAGCGCACCTGGCTGCGGCTGGGCATGAACCAGCGGGCGGAACTGCTGGCCGGCCTCGATGCCGGGGCCGGGCTGACCCTTTACGTCGGTCACGGCAGTCCGGAAACCTGGGGGAACGAAGCCATCCTGGATTTGGCCGCTGTCGATCAACTCCAAACCAATCACATGCCGGGTCTGGTCATCGCCGCCGACTGTCTGAACGGCTACTTCCAGGATCCGGATTACCCCAGCCTGGGCGAAAGCCTGCTGCGGGCGTCGCAAAAAGGGGCGATGGCCGTCTTCGCCACTGGCGGCTACACGATCCCGGCCGCCCAGTATCCGCTGCTGCGCCAGTTCCTGCAGGCGACCCTGATCGGCCACGAGGACTTCGGTACGGCACAGGCCATGGCCAAGCTGGATCTGGCTTTCCAGGATGCGCCGATGTGGCACGAGGAGTTGACCGGCTGGACACTGCTCGGTGATCCGGCCAGCAAACTGCCCGGCACACACCGGTAACCCGTCACCCGGCGGGCCCTCTGGTACCCTGTAGCCACAGGATCGTGAGGCCCTATGACCGACCCCGGCAGCCCGGCGGCCTTTCCCCCGACTGAACCACGCGTCGCCGCACGCCAGGTCCAGCGCGTCGGCCCGGCCGGTCGCACGACAGTCACCGACCAGCTCGCCGTCGAGGCCCCGTTGGAGATCCGCCTGCAATGGCCCACGGCCACGGGGTTTCAGGAAAAGACCCTGGCCGTGACCATGCGGGCGCCCGGCGACGACATCGAACTGGCGGCGGGATTCCTGGTTAGTGAGGGCATCGTGCGCGCCCGGGCCGACGTGGTGGGGATCGAGCCCGTCGGCCGGCACGAGGCCGACAGCCGGATCCTCGTCCGACTGCAACGCGGTGTCCCGGTTGACTGGCAGCGTCTGGAACGACATTTTTATACCAGCTCCAGCTGTGGCGTGTGCGGCAAGACCTCGATCGCCGCCGTCGAGACTCAGGCGACGCCCACCTATCTGAAGGAAGGCCCGATCCTGTCCCCGTCCGTCATTCACGGCCTGCCGGCGACGCTGCGGGCCGCCCAGGCCGTATTTGAACAGACGGGCGGGTTGCATGCGGCGGCCCTGTTTGAGACTGACGGGACGCTGCTGGCCCTGCGTGAGGACGTGGGCCGGCACAACGCCCTCGACAAGCTGATCGGCTGGGCGTTTCTCACCGGCCGGCTGCCATTGCATCGGGCGGTGCTGCTCGTCAGCGGCCGGGCCAGTTTCGAGCTGGTGCAAAAAGCCCTGATGGCGGGTATCCCTTTTCTGGTGGCCGTGGGTGCGCCCTCCAGCCTGGCCGTCGACCTTGCCGACGAATTCGATCTGACCCTGCTGGGGTTCGCACGCGAGCAACGCTTCAACATCTACACTGGTGGTTGGCGCATCGATGCCGCCGAGACGGCGAGGGACCCGGGATGAAACTGCGGATCAAAGGGAATTCCATCCGGTTGCGGCTGACCCGCGGCGAGGTGGACCGGTTTCGTGAAACGGGTCAGGTGGCGGACGCCATCGCCTTCGGGCCGGGACCGGAACAGCGCATGACCTATGTGCTGGCCACCGCGGAAGTACCGCATGTGCAGGCCGGATTCGCCGGGCGGACGATCAGCGTCTGGGTGCCGCCCGAGCTCGGCCGGGCCTGGGCAACCTCGGAGCAGGTCGGCTTCGAAGGGGAGCAATCCGTCGGCAACGGTGACACCCTGCGCCTGCTCATCGAAAAGGACTTTCACTGCCTGGCCCCCCGGGACGGCGAGGACGACTCCGACGCCTATGCGAACCCCCTGGCCACCACGTAAGCGCCCGACAGGGCCCAGCCCAACAGGGCTCAACACATTGACAGGCCATGCTCCGACACCCAGAGGAACGCCGATGACGCCCGAATCGCCTGATCACAGCCCCGGGTGCGGTCGCGACGTCTCGGTGGAGCCGCCCCTGGAGACCCGGGGGCCACGGATCGGCCCGCCCAGCCTGGGAGCCGGCGGCACCGGGGCCATCCTGTCGACGATGAAACACGCCATCGGCGAGATGGGCCTCGTCCGCAGCCTCCAGACCCTGGCGCAGGTCAACCAGAAGGACGGCTTCGACTGTCCCGGCTGTGCCTGGCCGGATCCGGACCGTGAGCGCTCGGTGACGGAGTTTTGCGAAAACGGCGCCAAGGCCGTGGCCGACGAAGCGACGCTGACCCGGACGACACCGGCGTTTTTCCGCCAATGGTCGGTCAAGGCCCTCTCCGAACGATCCGACCACTGGCTCGGCAAACAGGGCCGCCTCACCGAACCGATGGTCCTCCGTCCCGGGGCCGATCATTATGAGCCGATCAGCTGGGACGACGCCTTTGCGCTCGTCGGCCAAGAGCTGAACGCCCTCACGAGTCCGAACGAGGCCCTCTTCTACACCTCGGGCCGGACGAGCAACGAGGCGGCATTCCTCTATCAGCTCTTCGTCCGCCTCTACGGGACGAACAACCTCCCGGACTGCTCGAACATGTGCCACGAATCGAGCGGCTCCGGCCTCGGCGAGACGATCGGCGTCGGCAAAGGCACCGTCAGCCTGGATGACTTCGAGTTGGCGGACGCCATCTTCGTCATCGGCCAGAATCCGGGCACCAACCACCCCCGCATGCTCAGCGCCCTGCAGGAGGCCGCCCGCCGCGGCTGCGAAATCGTCCACATCAACCCGTTGCCCGAAGCGGGCCTGCAGCGTTTCACCCACCCGCAGGAAGTCTTCTCCCTACTGGGCAAGGGCACGGCACTGGCTTCGCTGTTCCTGCAGGTCCGGATCAACGGTGATGTCGCCCTGCTCAAAGGCATCATGAAAGCCATGCTCACCACCGAGGAAGCGGCGCCGGGTACCGTGTTCGACCATGCCTTCATCGGCGAACACACCCTCGGCTACGCCGACCTCGTCGCGGATCTGCACGCGGCCGACTGGGACGCACTCATCGCCGAGAGCGGCATCAGTCGCGACGAGATCGAGGCCGCCGCCCGGATCATGTGCGAGTCGCCTCGGGTCATCGCCTGCTGGGCCATGGGCCTGACCCAGCACAAGAACGGCGTCGCCAATATCCGCGAAGTCGTCAATCTCCTGCTGTTACGGGGCCACATGGGCAAGCCGGGGGCCGGTGCCTGTCCCGTCCGGGGCCACAGCAACGTCCAGGGCGACCGGACGATGGGGATCTATGAAAAACCCAGCCCCGCCTTCCTCGACCGGTTGGGCAAGGCCGTGGGTTTCACCCCGCCGCAGGCCCATGGCCACGACACGGTGGCGGCGATCCGGGCCATGGCCGAGGGGCGGGCCCACGTGTTCATCGGCATGGGCGGCAACTTCCTCTCCGCCACGCCGGACACGGCCTACACGGCGAAAGCCCTGCAAAAGTGCCGGCTGACCGTCCAGGTCTCGACCAAGCTGAACCGGGGCCACCTCGTCACCGGCGAAACGGCCCTGATCCTGCCCTGCCTGGGCCGCACGGAGACGGACGAGCAGGTGGCGGGCCCGCAATTCGTCACCGTCGAAAACTCAATGAGCGTCGTGCACAGCTCCGTCGGCAAGCTGGTTCCAGCCTCCCCGCACCTCAAAAGCGAGCCGGCCATCGTGGTCGGCCTGGCCAAGGCCACTTTAGGAAACACCGGTCCGGTCGATTGGGACCACATGATCGCCAATTACGACCACGTGCGGGACCTGATCGAACAGGTCGTGCCGGGCTTTGACGGTTACAACCGGCGGGTGCGCCAATTAGGCGGCTTTTATCTGCCGAACCCGCCCAAAGAGCGCCGTTTCCCCACGGCCTCCGGCAAGGCCCATTTCACCGTGAACCCGATCCCCCGCCATGACCTGGCGCCCGGTCAATTCCTGATGATGACCATGCGCAGCCACGACCAGTACAACACGACGATCTACGGCCTGGACGACCGTTACCGGGGCGTCTACAACGGCCGCCGGGTCGTCTTCCTGCACCCGGCGGACATCACCGATGCGGGCCTGCAGGACGGCGGCTGGGTCGATCTGGTCAGCCACTTCCAGGGCGAGAGGCGCACGGCGCACCAGTTCCGGATCGTCGCCTACAGCATCCCCCGCCGCTGTGCGGCCACCTATTTCCCCGAGACGAACGTGCTGGTCCCGATCGGCAGCTTTGCCGACCGCAGCCAGACTCCGACGTCCAAGTCCGTGGTGATCACCCTCGAACCGACGCAAGGGCCGAAAGGTTGAACCGATGACGAGCTTGCCACCACTCTGGGGTCTCGTTCTGGCCGGCGGGCACAGTGCCCGCATGGGCCAGGACAAAGGCACGCTTGCTCTGCATGGCGCCAGCCAGCGGGAATTCGCGGCAAAACTGCTGGCCCGGCACTGTGCGCGGGTCTTCGTCTCCTGCCGGTCGGAGCAGACCGCCGATCTCGAGCCGGGACTGCAGCCACTCGTCGACACCTATGCCAACATCGGGCCCGTGGGCGGTATCGCCAGCGCACTGGTCCAGAACCCCGCCGCCGCCTGGCTCGTCGTCGCCTGCGACCTGCCCGATCTGAACGACGATCTGCTCGTGGGGCTGACGGGACAACGGGCAGCGGAGCGGGCGGCCGTGGCCTTCCGCGATCAGACGACGGGCCGACTGGAGCCGCTGATCGCCATCTGGGAGCCACAGATGCTGCCGTTCGTCCATGGGGCGATCGATGCCTGGCGCCTGTCGCCCCGGGCCATCCTGGAAACGGCCTGGTGTCACGTCGTCCCCTCGCCCGTCTCCTTCACCAACCTGAATACGCCGGCCGATCTGGACGAGTGGCGCACGACCCATGGTTAAACCAGGCCGCGCCGGGCCCGAAACACCCGTTTCATCCTATTTCAAGCCCGCCCGCTCTCAACGGCCAACCTGGATGGCACAGGAAGCAAGCGGCTTGGTCGCCCATACCTAACTTCTGTGATTTGTCCGTCGCTGAGCGCCTGGAGGCGCTGGCGGTTGCGGCTGAAAAATCCGGCCGGCCACGCCACCTGTCTTCTGCGCCCAGGGAGCCTTTCGTGGCGGAGATCGCTTCGTCCGACATTGGCATGATGTTGCCCGACTCGCTCGTGCCGGGTCTGCCACAGGGGCAATTGCCGACAAAATCCTGGCAAAGGCTGCGGCCGATCCAAGGTAACGGCTCCCGCCGCAGGGCTGTAGGAACAAATCGGCCTCTCATTTGTCTGCCCTCTATCACAATTCACGCCCAGCACACGCGTCTCAATTCGTCTTGAGGGAATTTTGCCGTCTGGGAATTCAGGTCAACACCGTTAAACATGCTTTTGTCAGCGCTCGCCCGGCAGATGACCAAATAGGCTAAACGTCAGCAGACATGCGGGCTGGGACTGCCAGTCATGCGGCACGAAAAATAGCTTGGTTCTCGCCATAAGTGACGTGCGGCTAGAAAAAGTTGTTTGCACCACACGCAGCGAGTCCTTTGACGATGGACAGGCCATGGACAATACTGATGAAGTTCATAGAAGCGGAGTTACGATGAAGAAAACCATCCAGCAAAGTGCGACGTTAACAATCATTGCCGGCTTCGTCGGCCTTGGTGTGGGTTGCACAGCTAACGTCACGGCAAAGTTGCCCGCCACCAACCCTTCCAGTGCAGCCGCCAAAACCCGGCCGGCCCTGAAGCCGATTCCCCTGGCGGCATTGCCGAAAGCCGCAGCGAAGTCGAAGCCGGTCGTTACCGCCATCACGCCGAAACTGAGCGTCAAAGCCCAGGCTGCCAAGGTGGAAGTCAAAGCGAAACCGGCCGCCGCGCGCCTCAAGTCCGGTGAGGACATTGCCAGGGAAATGGCCGCTTACACGCAGGCCCTCGCCGTCAAGCTGACACAAGCGCCGAAGCAGCCCGCCCCCAAATCGGTCGCCGGTGTTCCCAAGGCCGTCATCAAGCCTGCCGTGACACTGCCGAAGGCCGTTGTCTCTGCGAAGTTCACCGTGGCCTCGGCAAAGTCAAAAGTCAAGAATATTGTCGCCGCTGCCGCCAAGGTCAAGAAGAGCACCCGCGTAACCCTCGCCAAGTCGCTCGGCCTGCGGACCCTGACCCCCAGCACCCCCCAGGTGAAAGCCACGATCGCCAAGCGCAGGGCGAACCGGCTGAAGACCGCAGCGTTCGACAACCAGTCCATGTGGTTCCAGACGAAGGCGGCTTACTTCCGTGTGATGCAGGATGCTGACAACGAGCCTGCCGATGCGTCGATGTCCGAAGTCGAAAATCCCGATATCCCCGGGCAGAAAATCGACGTCATCCAGGACAGCGAAGGCAATGTGACCGGTCAGGTCTCCGTCGACAAGGAAGCGGACGGCTCGCTGCTCTACGGGGTCTCCGAAGACTCCGAAGGCGACACCGGCAGCTACAAGGAGACCAGCGGCGCTGACGGCGGCGCCGACATCGACTTCAACTCGGAGGATCCTGGAGCCGGGGGCGGAACCATCCGGGTTGCGGCTGGCGATCCGAATGACCCGGACAGCTTTTCCGCTGAAGCCGATGTCGCCGACCCCAACCAGGGCGAAGAAACCGACTGGATGAAACAGGACGTCAAGATCAATGCCGACGGCAGCATCAGTGGTTTTGCCGACATCGTCAACGGTGATGGCGAAACGGGCAATGCCAAGATCGACATCGACCCCGAAACCGGTCGGACCACTGAGATCATCTCGCTGGGCGACGTGAAGATGGCGCTGGTCCTCGACCAGTCCAACAACACGGGTGTCGGCCAAGTCATTGATGCCGACGGCAACGTCGTGGCCACGGTCATCGTCGATTCCAACGGCGTGGCGACGCTGACCTACAGCGATGACAGCACGGAGACGATCCCCCTCAAATAGGGGATCATCGCCGCCACATCGCCGAGTGGTGAAAGAGGGCCGGACCCTGTTGGTCCGGCCCGCTTTTTATCGACTTGCGTGGGCCAGCCGTCGATCAACGGCCATCCTCGGCCAGCCATCTCGCCGCATCGGCCGCATGGTAAGTGATGATGAAATCCGCCCCGGCCCGCCGGATGCTGATCAGGGCCTCCATAACGGCCCGCCGCTCGTCCAGCCAGCCGTTTTGGGCGGCGGCCTTGAACATGGCATACTCACCCGAAACGCAATACGCCGCCACCGGGACGTCACAGGCCACTTTCACCTGATGAAGCACATCAAGGTAGGGCAGTGCCGGTTTGACCATCAGCATGTCGGCGCCCTCATCAAGGTCGAGCATCGCTTCCTTGATGGCTTCCCGGACATTCGGCGGGTCCATCTGATAGCCCCGCCGATCGCCGAGCTGAGGCGTCGATCCCGCCGCATCGCGGAACGGCCCGTAAAAGGCGGAGGCGTATTTCACGGCATAGGCGAGGATGGGGATATCGGCAAACCCGCCCAGATCCAGGGCCTCCCGGATCGTCGCCACCCGGCCGTCCATCATGTCCGACGGGGCGATGATGTCGGCACCCGCCGCCGCATAGGCCACGGCGCCTGCCGCCAGGATCGGCAACGTGGCGTCGTTTATCACTTCACCCGTGTCCGAGAGGACGCCGCAATGCCCATGATCGGTGTATTCACACAGACACAGGTCGGCGATGACGATCAGGTCCGGAAATTTGGCTTTGATGGCCCGGATCGCCTGCGGGATCAGGCCTTCCGGATCGGTCCCTGAGGAACCGACAGCGTCCTTGTGCTCAGGCACGCCGAACAGCAGGACGGTGCGCAGACCCAACTCCCACCAGGCTTCGATCTGTACCAGGCTTTGGTCGATGCTCAGGTTCTCGACGCCCGGCATGCTGACGATCGGCCGCCGCACGTTGATCCCCGGCACGATGAAGAGTGGCGCCACCAGTTGGGTGACGTGCAGATAGGTCTCGCGCACGAGCGCCCGTAGGGCGGGAGTCCGGCGCAACCGGCGGGGACGCGATCCGTGCATCATCTCCATGGTCTGAGCTACCTTTCTGCGGTCGTTTCGACCGGACGGCTGGCTGGGCGCCTGTGCAGCGCCCCGCGGACGTCGGTATAATGGGCGAGTCCAAACGGTTGGGAGCGTGTCGCCCCTACCGTTCCGGCATTATGCCAAGCCTCACCGCACTTGTTAACGCAGAACCTATGTGACTATCTCAAACAACGAGACCGAGCCCGGTGCGGCAGAGCAATGCCAGGCAAGGCACAGTGACGAAGCGTACTGGGTAGTACGGTGAGGAGCTGTAACGCTGTCCTGGCGAAGCGCTGCAGTGCCAGGCGACCGATCGCTGTTTGAGATAGTCACTATGACCGCCGAGCCCGCTGCCCCCCTCTATCCGCTGGACGCAGCCCTCTGGTGGCAATCCAGACTGCTGCTGCGCCGCTATTCGGGATTCGTCCTCGAAGGGGCCGGTCAAGGCTACAGCTACCTGGGTCTGCAGCCCGTCCGCAGCTGGACCTCGACGGCCACGACCACCACGGTGCAGACCGCCGCAGGCACCGAGCAGCTGTCCCTCGACCCCTTTGCCGCTGTCGAGCATTTCTGGCAGCCTTCCGGCCACACCTCATCCGTCCCCTTCGTCGGCGGGCTCGTCGGCTACTTCGCCTACGAAGTGGCTCCCTGGTGTGAGTCGACCGTCGCCGCCCATGAGTCGGACCTGCCCCTGTCCGCCTGGATGCAGGTCGACAGCGTCCTCGTCTGGGATCATGCCAAAGAAACGGCCTGGCTGGCGATCCGGCCCGGCACGGACATCGCCGCCGAAAAAGCCCGGTGGGACACACTGTGGGCCGAATTGGCCGAAACACCGCCCGAACCAACCCCATTCACGGCCCAGGACCTGCGCCGCAACGTCGATGCGGACGGCTACGGGGCTTGGGTGCGGGCGGCGCAGGCCCACATCACGGCCGGCGACATCTATCAGGCGAACCTGGCGATCACCTTCGAGGCCGAGGCCACGGGGGATCCCTTCACCTGCTATGAACGGCTGCGGGCGGTAAATCCCGGCCCCTATAACGGGTATCTGAACTTCGGCGACCTGCAGATCGTCTCCGGCAGTCCCGAGCGGCTGATCCGCAAAGAGGGCCGCCACGTGATCACCCGGCCCATCGCCGGGACCCGCCGCCGGGGCCGTAACGAGCAGGACGATCAGGCCATGGCGGACGAGTTGCTCCTCAATCCGAAGGAACGGGCCGAGCACATCATGCTGGTCGACCTGTCCCGCAACGACCTTGGCCGCATCTGCCGGCCCGGCTCCGTCCGGGTCGACGAGCTGATGGTCATCGAAAGCTATTCCCACGTGCACCACATCGTCTCCAACGTGATCGGCGAACTGGCGGACGACCAGTCCTGGCAATTGATCGTGCGGGCGCTTTTTCCGGGCGGGACGATCACCGGAGCCCCCAAGGTGCGGGCGATGCAAATCATCCAGGCCCTGGAAACGGGGCCACGGGGCATTTACACGGGCGCCATCGGCTACCTGGCCGATTCCGGCGATCTGGATCTGAACATCGCCATCCGCACGGCGGTGGTGTACGGCGGGCGGATCCGCTGGCATGCTGGGGCGGGGATTGTCGCCGATTCCATCCCGGCACGTGAGTATGCCGAATGCGGGCACAAGGCCCGGGCCCTGCAGTTAGCCATCGGAATCGAGGAAACAGCCCATGTTTGATCCCCGCGTCGTGCTCCGCGTGAGCGATGACCAGCGGGCGGTGATCGCCCTGGCAGCCCCCGGTCCGGATGCGGTCTCGCCCGAGATGGTGCGGGCGCTGATCGACCGTGAGGGCTTCGGCGACTACTACATCGACGAAGACGCCCTGCTGACCTTCTGTCGGCAGGTCGCCCTGGGCAAAACCGCGGTCTCCGCCGTCATCGCCGAACGGCGCGACGGCGAAGTGATCGTCACGGTCACGGGCAGTGGCGATGCCGCCTACCTGACCCTGATCCCGCCCTTTGGCGGCCAACCCCATGCCCGCCCGGACCTCGTCGCCGCCTTAGAGCGTTCCGGGGCCAAAACCGGCATCCTGCAGGATATCGTCGACCGGGCCAGCCGGCTGATCAAAGCCGACAAGATCCTCATCGCCCAGGCCATAGCCCCCTCTACGGGCGAGGACGCCCGCTTCACGCCGCTGATCCAGCCCAGCTCCTACGTCTCCGCCGATACCCCCCTGATGCGCCGGACCCCGCCGACGAACGGTCAACCGGGCGAGACGGTCACGGGCCTGCCGATCCCGCCACAGCCGGGTGCCGATCTGACCTGGGGCCCCCTGTCCGGCTGCCAGGCGTCGGCGAACGACGGTAACACGCTCGTCGCCACCCAGGACGGCGTCGTCAGCTTCAGCCAGCGTGGCGCCACCGTCTCAGCCAGCTGTACGATCGACGTCACCGTGGCACCAAACGGGTTCAGCGCCCTCGTCTCCTTTGCCCCGACCCCGGGTGGCCGGGGTCCGACCCGTGATCAGCTGGAGCGGGCCCTCGCCCGGGCCGGGGTGCGGGCCGGGATCCTCGAGGACGCCCTGGCCCAGGCCAGCACCATCCCGGCGACCCGGGACTTTTTGGTCGCCCAGGCCGTGATGGCCCAGCCCGGCGATTCGAGCCGGTTCGTCCCCCTCGTCCCGGAGGACACCTGGGTGGAAAGCAGCGCCCCGCTGATGCGCCGCCTGCCGCCATCCGCCGGTAAGCCCGGAATGACCGTTACCGGTGAGCCCCTGCCCTCCCAGCAGCCGGGTCAGCTGATTCCCTTTTACGCCGGTGACGGGGCCAGTCCCGACGCCCGCCAGCCCGAGATGCTGCGGGCCACCCACGCCGGCAAAGTCCGCTTCAACGAGCACGGCGCCACTGTCCTGCGGGCCTGTCACGTCTCGGTGCAGGTGGCGCCGGACGGCCTGGTGGCTTATCTGACGTTGCGCGAGGGTACGGGCGAAGCCCACCGGCAACGGCCGCTGATCCTGGAAGCGCTCGCCGAGGCGGGTGTCATCGCCGGGCGGCTGGAGGACGCCATCGACGAGGCCGCAGGCTCGCCAAGCGTCTCCGGCCTGCTGGTCGCCCGCGGTCAAAAGCCCAAAGCCGGTACTGCCGGCAAACTGGAACTCCTCGTCGATGCCCATCAGCGCCTGGTCTCGGCCGGCACGCCGTTGGTACGGCGCATCCCGAACGTGCCGGGTGAGGCTGGCTTCACCGTTACGGGCGAGACCGTAACCCCGCCCGCACTCACCGATGCGATCGAGTTCGACCTGCGGCCGGGGACGATGGCCGATCCGAGCGATGCCAACGTCCTGGTGGCGGCAGCGTCCGGCCAGGTGATGCTCGGCCAGGGCTGGGTCGAGGTCGGGGGCATCACCCAGGTCGACACGGTGACGGCGTCGACCCCGATCAACGCCGAAGAATCAGTGGTCGTCTCCGGATCCGTGGAAGCGGGCGGCCAGATCATCAGCAAGGGCGACATCGTCGTCATGGGCGACGTCACGTCCGCCCGCATCGAGGCCGAGGGGACTGTCGAGATCATCGGGACGATTTCGGGCGATGCCCAGATCAAGGCCAAAGGTCCCGTGCGCATCGGCGAGTTGCAGGGCGGCTCCATCGAGAGCGACGCCGGGGTATACGTGCGCACGGGCATTCACAACGGCCAGGTCAACGCCATGGGCCCTGTGGAAGTGGCCGAAGGCGGGATCACCGGCGGCCGGGTGGCTAGCCTGACGGGGATTTCCGCCAACGTCATCGGCAGCCCCGACGGCGAGCCCACCCAGATCGACATCGGGCCGAGCCCCGCCTGGCAGTTGAAGCTGACCTCGGTGACCCAGAGCCGGGACGAGATGCAGGGCAAAATCGACGAGGCCAGCCGCAGCCTGATCCACCTGAAGATCAAAGGGCGTGACCATGCCCATCCCCGCACGATGCAGCTGTTGGAGCAGCAGCGGGCCAAGCTCGTCGACCAGGCCACGACCCTGGACGGGGACAAAGCGCGCCTGACGGCACAGCTGAGCATGAAAGGCCCAGGCCAGGTCGTTGCCAAGGAGTTGGTCCACCCGGGCGTCAAACTGACCTTTTCCAACATCGCCCAGTCCCTGCATCTGGTGCGGACCGTGGAAGCGGCGATCCCCGGTGCCGTGTTCTCCGTGCGGGGGGGCCAGATCATCGCCATCCCCTCGGTGAAGACGACATTCCGCCCCTCGGACCTGCCGATGACCGGCCTGGCGCCGTAGGCGACCCAAACAGGCCCGAATGATAGGATGGGTATCGATCCCAGCCGAGGAGGAGCATCGTCAATGGAAGCGGTCGCCCCGAGCCACAAACGTTGGACCCGTGCTGAATATGAGCGATTGATCGATGACGGCTATTTTGCCCCGACGGAGCAGGTCGAGTTGATCAATGGGGAGATTCTCGCCATGACGCCCCAAAAAAGCCGGCATTCAGCCGTCGTCACGATGATTCAAGAAGGCCTGCGGGCGGCATTTCTGCCCGTAGCACACACCCGGGCGCAACTTCCTTTGGCGCTCGATCCGGATTCCGAGCCCGAGCCGGACATTGCCGTCGTACCAGGCACCCCACGGGATTACTTGGATGCCCAGCCGACTGCTGCCTGGCTCGTTGTCGAGGTGGCTGACACGAGCCTGGCCTTCGATCGGCGGACCAAAGGTCCCCTCTATGCCCGGGCCGGCATCCCCGACTACTGGATCGCCAATCTGGTCGACAACGTCCTGGAGGTTTATCGCGAACCGATCGAGACGGCGACTGGCTGGACCTATCGCCTCGTCCAAAGCCACCGTCCTGGCGATCAGATCGCACCCGTGATGGCGGCGAGCGTCCCCCTCAACGTTGCCGACCTGCTTCCCTAGACGCCCGACCAGTGAAACCCTGATCAAAGGGCGACCCAAAGTCCCTCATCTGGGAGGGTGCCGGGTCCTGAATCTACCAGGAGACCGCCGTCGGCACCTGCATTTACACGGTTTGCGGATGGTGTCCGGGCAGACGGGCGGCCTTGACGTCCGTCCGCACGTGAACGGGGCCTCTCCGGGGTGTAAGCTTAAAGCAGAACGTACCCGCATCGGCGGCGCTGAACGGCCCGGCATGCGGTCACCAAGGAGTAAACAATGGCTTCAGGCAATCCGCTTTTGAACGATAGCGCCACGCGCCGCTTGTCCGGCGCCCGGACCGGATCCGACGTAATGACCGTCGAAGGCACCACCAACCGGGCCCTGCTGCTGACCGCCCTGCTCGTCATCTCCGCCGGCGTCACCTGGAATCAGGTGGGGCAGGGTACCCCGGCCATGGGACTGGCCCTTGCCGGTGCCATCGTCGGCTTCATCCTGGCCATCACCACGTCCTTCAAGCCCATGTGGGCACCTTACACGTCGGTGCCGTACGCCATGGCCGAAGGGCTCTTCCTCGGCGGGTTCTCGGTCCTGATGGAGCGGCAGTTCCCGGGGATGATCCTCCAGGCGGTCGCCTTGACGATGGGGACGATGTTCGCCTTTCTGGCGGCTTACCGGACCGGACTGATCAAGGTCACTGCCCGCCTGCGCTCGGTGATCATGTCGGCCACCATGGGGATCATGCTGTTCTATCTCGCCAGCATCGTGCTGCAAATGTTCAAAGTGCCTTTGCCGACCTTCGGCGGTGGCGGCATGATCGGCATCGGCATCAGCCTTTTGGTCTGCGGTGTGGCGGCCTTCAACCTCCTGCTGGACTTCGACTTCATCGAAAACGGGGCCCGCCAGGGTCTGCCGAAAGCCTTCGAGTGGTACGGTGCCTTTGCACTGCTCGTCACCCTCGTCTGGCTCTACATCGAAATGGTCCGGCTCCTCTCCCGCCTGCGGGAACGGTAAACCCACTCACCCAGTCCCGGCCCACCCTTAGGGGTGGGCCGGTTTTCGTTGGGCACGGCAAAGGCATGGCATGCTGTACGGGTTCGCGACACACTCACGGAGACCCTGCATGTCGACACGTACGATCACCCTGGACGACCGGCTCTATGACTACCTGCTGGACACGTCGCTCCGGGAAGCCCCCATCCAGGCGCAGCTGCGGGCCGAGACCAGGGCCCATCCCGGGGCGGGCATGCAGATCTCGCCGGAGCAGGGCCAGTTCATGCAGCTGCTGGTCCAGCTGATGCAGGCCAAAAAATACCTGGAAATCGGCGTGTTCACCGGCTACAGCTCGCTGGCAGTCGCCCTGGCCCTGCCGGCGGACGGCAAGATCGTCGCCTGCGACGTCAACGAGGCCTTCACCGACATTGCCCGCCGCTACTGGGCTGAAGCGGGCGTCGCCGACAAGATCGACCTGCGCCTGGCCCCGGCCACCGAAACCCTGGACGCCCTGATCGCCAGTGGCGCCGCCGGGACCTTCGACTTTGCCTTCATCGACGCCGACAAATCCAACTACGACGCCTACTACGAGCGGACCCTGACCCTGATGCGGCCGGGCGGGCTGATCGGGTTCGACAACACCCTGTGGGGCGGGGCCGTCGCCGATCCCACCTTCCAGGACTGCGACACGATCGCCCTGCGCACGCTGAACGCCAAGCTCCACACGGATGACCGTGTCGCCATCAGCATGCTGCCCATCGGCGACGGACTCACCTTGGTCCTGAAGCGCTGATCCCGAGACGCCGCAATGAACCCCGAATGGCTGCGCTACTTCGCCATGCTGGCCGAGACCCGTAACTTCCACGCTGCTGCCGAGCGCCTGCACATCACGCCGCAGGCGCTAAGCAAGGCCATAGCCGGTCTGGAAACCAACCTGAAGGTCAAACTCGTCGATCGGGGCCATCGGGTCGAGGGCCTCACCGGAGCCGGTGAAGCGCTGCTCGAAGAGACCCGCATCGTCCTGCAGAGCCTGGAAAACGCCGAACGCCGCATTGCCGAATGGCGCCAAGGCACGCCCCAGGGCCCGGTAACCATTGCCGGTGACGGGCTCTGGCACCATTACCTGTTGCCGACACTGCTCGCCGACCTGATCCGGGCCCACCCGCTGGTCCGGCCCAAGCTCTACGAAATGCTCGCCGCCGATGCGGAGAGCCGGGTGGCGAACGGCGAAGTGGAAATCGGACTGCTGCTGGAGGCGCCCCAGCGCCAGGACGTGGACTGGTTCGCCGGGATGAGCAGCTCGTACGTGATCGCCGGCCGACCGGGCCCCACCCGGCCGTGGCAGGACTGTCAGTACATCGTGCCGCGCTTTTTCCGCAAGGAGACCAGCGAGTCGCTCGACGGCTGGCCCGAAGGCAAATTCAAACGACGCATCGTCGCCGAAGTCGAGCTGCTGGAAACGGCGATCCATCTCTGTGAAGCGGGTGTCGGCGAGGCGTTTATCCCCGAGCTGGCTATCCGGGAGCGGATCGCCCGGGGCAGCCTGGCGATCATTGCCGAGGCCCCCTGCGCCTTTGCCGACCAGCTCTATGTCATCTGGCGCAAGGGCATCCGGCCGTCACTGGCCATGAAGGAAGTCCTCGACCGCCTCCGGCAAAACGACCCATCCGGGAGAGACGACGCCTGAACATGCCACCGCCCGGTTGGCTGCCAAAGCCCAGCAAAAGCGGACCGAGCCCGTCCTTGATGGCGCGGGTTACCCCCATGTCGTCATGAGCCGTCCCTACCGCACCCCGTTCACGCTGCTGCTGACCCTCGGCCCCTGCTGAGTCTGCTGACGGTGCCCTGGCGGGCATTGCGCAAGGCCATTTTCCATACCGATGACATCCCATTCATCGGCGCCCTGAGGGACGGGCGATCCCGCAGAACCAGGAAACCGCCTGGCCACACACCCTGCGGGAGCAACAGCTCTGGAGCAGTCGAGGCGAATGGCCCTGATCACGGGGCCAGACGCCAAAGGGCCACCAACTCAGAAAAAGTTGCTGGCCCAAGCTGTGTGAGGCTGTGGCTGAGGGATTCAGGGCGGGGTGATTTCGGTCTGGGTTCTGCGCCAAACTGACCAGCGGGAACATTTGTCTGACAACAAAGTCCTGGCGGACGCTGAGCAGGTTCCAGGCTGAAAGCGCCCGCCATGGACCCCCTTAGCCGCAGATCTCAATAGGGCGCGGGGGTGGAGGCGGCCGCTGCGCCGGCGGCGGCGCCTGTGGCGGCACCGGCATTGGCACCCGAATTGGCCCCGGCAGCGGCACCGCCGTCATGACCTGCTGCTGCCCCACTGCTGCTTCCGGCATTGGCTCCGGCGGCGGCACCGCTGTTGTATCCCGTCTTGGCACCCGAGTTGGCACGGGCCGCCGCACCGGCAGCGGCACCGGCAGCGGCACCACCACCGTTGTCGGCTGGTGCCGTATTGGTGATCGTGATGTTCTGCGGCGGCGGCGCCACGGGCTGCTGGACCTGGGCAGGCGCGGCCTTTTCGATGACGGTCGTGCTCGACGTCGAGGGCTCACGGCTCAAGGCCATGTACGCAATCGAGATCAAGGCGATGACGACGACGATGGCCACGACAACAATGGTCGACTGGCGGTTATCTCTGACGATGATGGGTGTGGCCATGATGAAGGTCCTTTCACTGGCGAATTTCCGGTGGCGCTATGGCTTGACGGCGGGAGCGGCCGGGGCCGTGTTGTTGATGGTCACATTGCCGGCGGGCTGTTGGGGTGCGGCGGGCGCCACCGGAGCGGCCGGGGCCACCTCGCGGGTCCGCTCGATCACCGTCGTGTTGGAACTGGCCGGCGTCCGATTGACGACGAAGTAGGCCCCGCCGACCAACACGGCCACCAGGATGATGGCCAGGACGGCCATCATCCCCGAATTGTTTTCGGCAACGATTACTGGCGTTGACATGGTGCAGTTCCTTTCAATCAGTGGCCGGGGCAGACTATCACCGTTCGGCTGTGAACAGCACCGCCTGGCCCATGATGGCCGTATTCCGGACTTGTCACGTTTCTTTGTAAATAAACTTTAACTGAACTATCGGCAAACGGTCAATAGTTCATGAAGTAATTCCCGACCCTGGCACACGGACCGCCAAACGCAACCGGCGCCGGACGCCGCATGGGAATGGTCTGCGACCTGAACGGTCAGCCGTTCAACAGCTCAGGGAGAATGCCCGTCGGACTCAGCCCCTGTTCTGCCAACCAACCAAGGTTGAAGAGATTGGACAGGTAGCGTTGGCCACCGTCGCAGAGGATCGTGACGATCGTGTGGCCGGGCCCGATCTGCTTGGCATAGCGGGCGGCGGCAAAGCAGTTCAATGCGGCGGAGCTGCCCAACAGCAACCCTTCGCGCTGCGCCAGAAAGAAGGCCATCTCGATCATCTGGTGATCGTCCACCTGCATGGCATCATCGATCCGGGCCAGCCGGAAGTTTTCCGTCACCCGGCCAATGCCGATGCCTTCGGTGATCGAATCGCCGTCACCCGAGTCGAGGACACCCGACTTGATGTAGCTGTAGAGGGCCGAGCCCATGGGATCGGCGAGGACGACCTGCAGATCCGCCTGCTTCTCCTTCAGGTACCGGCTGGTGCCCGAAATCGTGCCGCCCGTGCCTGCCGCCATGACCAGCGCATCGATCCGGCCACCCGTCTGGTGCCAGATCTCGGGGCCTGTTGTGTCGTAGTGATACTGGGCGTTGGCCGTATTGTTGAACTGGTCGGCCCAGACGGCGTTCGGCGTGCTTTCAGCGATGCCACGGGCCTGATGGTAGTAGTTCTCGGGCTTGGCATAGCCGACGCTGGGGACGACCCGCACGTCGGCGCCCAGGATCCGCAGCATGTCGACCTTTTCGCGGGACATATTGTCCGGGATGACGATGATCGTCCGGTACCCGCGCAGGTTGGCCAGCGTGGCGAGCCCGATGCCCGTGTTCCCAGCCGTGCCCTCGACGATGATGCTGCCGGGTTGCAGACGGCCGTCTTTTTCAGCGGCGGCGATGATTCCCTTGGCCGCCCGGTCCTTGACCGAGCCGCCCGGATTGAGGAACTCGGCCTTGCCCAGGATCTCGCAGCCCGTCAGGGCCGACAGGTGGTGGAGACGGATCAGCGGCGTGTCGCCGACGGCATCCCAAAGATCGCGTATTGCCTGTGTTGCCGGCATTGCCGCCTCCGTTCACCATATCCGGCGGCCCTGGATCGGCACCCGTACCGACGTTAAGATGCACCGCTTCAATGCAGGGTAACAGACCTCAGGAACGGGCAGGATATGCACCGGCCGGTTCGGTGCCACTTGACCCCTGACCCGCCCGTTCGGGAGAATCGGCCTATGCCCCAACCCACGCTCAGTATCCTGATCCCGACGTACAACCGGGCCGAGTACCTACGCGAGTGCCTGACCAGTGTCACGGCAACGACGGTCGACTGCGAAATCCTCGTCAGCGACAACGCCTCGCCGGACGACACTGCCGCCGTCGTCGCCGGGTTCGCCCGACAGGATGACCGGATCCGCCCATGGCGGCATCCGACCAATCTTGGCCTCCGGCACAACATCCAGCACCTCTTTACCCAGGCCCGTGGCCGGTATTTCTGCCTGTTGGGTGATGACGACATCATCCTGCCGGGCAACTTCGAAAAGAAACTGGCCATTCTCCACGCCCACCCCGAGATCGGTCTCATCCATTCCCGGGCCTACCGGATGGATGCGCAGGGCCGGACGCACGACCTTCTGTATTGGCCCGGCGTGCTCGACTACAGTTACCTTGGCGGCCGCAATGAGTTCGCCGACCTCCTGCAAGCGCCTCATATGTCCTTGCAGTCCGTTGTCTTTCACCGTGATCTCTGGGAAGCGCACGGGGGATTCGACCTGTCGGACCCGGATATCGCCAATGCACCCAGTGATTGGAGCATGCTGCTGACCTATTGCCACCACACGCAGACAGCCTTTCTGGCTGAACCGCTCGTAGCCGTGCGGTTCCATGCCCAGAGCTATTCCCAGTCCCGGGGCATGGCCGCCGGCCTGTTCGCCAGGGGGCGGATCGCCCTCTGGCGCAAATGGCTGGTCGACCCGACACCCGTCCCGGTGCTGGAAGAACGCCATTGGCAGGCCCTCGCCGCCGCCTTTGTCGTCGACCTGGATCATGAGTTCAACGGTGACCGGCACCAGGTCGACCGCTATCTGGCTGCCTTCACCGCCCTCAAAGCCGCCAACCGGCAAAAAGCCGCCAGTCGCATCCAGGCCCTGACCGGCGATCCCGCTCCGGCCGACGTCCCCTCCGAGACGCCACCGCCGTCCCTGTGCGGGTGCTGGCGCTGCCGGATCCGCCGGCTCCTGCGGCATTGGCAGTGATCCTGAGGCGGGGCCGTCCACCGTTCAGTGGCGGCGGACGAGCCAGCCGATGACCAGGGCATAGCCGACTGCGACGCCCGTATAGACCCAGGCGGCACCGATCGTGCCCCAGTGGGGGATCGCCCAAAAATTCAGCGACACGCTGGCCAGCAGGAGCCCCACCCAGACGCGCATCATCGCCGCCGGGAAACCCACACTGGCCAGGTACTGGGCAAGCACTGACGCCACGCCCAGCACGCAGGCACCGGGCAACAGAGCCAGCAACAGCGGTGCTGCGGGCGTTGCGGCGACGCCGAACAGCCAGCGGATGAGCGGCTCAGCGGCCAAGGCGAGCAGCCCCGTCACCGGCAGCAGGGCCAGGGCCGTCAGCCCTGTGATCCGCTTGGCCAGCCGCCATTTGGCCGCGGCATCGGGCAGGGCGGAGAGCCTCGGAAAAACCACGGCCGCCACCGTCATCGGCAGCAGCGTGGCGACATCGACCAGCATCATGGCGATCGAGTAATAGCCGGCCGCCTCCAAGCCCTGCAGGTGGCGGACCACGAGCAGGTCGAGCTTCAGCGTCAGCAAGGCGAACACGGCCGCCCCATAAGCCTTGAGCCCATAGGGCAGGTGACGCTGCAGGAGCGCCCACGACGGTCGGGGGACCCGCACGAGCAGCGGGCGGAAGGCGACGCCCCATCCGGCCAGGATGAGGCACTGGGCGACCAACTGGACAATGCAGACGGCTTCGACGGCCATCCGCCCATTCTGGAGCAACAGACCGATCCCCGCCAGCGTCAGGGCCTTGCCGCCGACCTCCAGTCCATTGGCCAGCCGGACCTTCTGGACGCCCATGGCCAAATTCTGCAGCAGGCTGCCGGCCACCCCGAGGGGAACCATGGCCAGGGCCAGGGCCAACAGACGGCCCTGCAGGGGGGCCACCTGGGGAAACAGGGTGCAGAGGGCCCAGGCAGCGAGGGCGCCGACACCGCCGACCACCAGGCTGATGGCCAGGGCATCCGCCAGGACCTCCGGCAGCAGCCGCCGGTCCTGGGCGACGTAATAGGTGTGGGCCGTCGGCAGACCGAGCGTCCCGAACTGGGTGCCGAGCACGCCGATGGTCGCCACCACGGCCAACAGGCCGCGCCCTTCCGGACCCAGGGCCCGG
>JACMPN010000055.1 GCA_014377495.1 Candidatus Sericytochromatia bacterium | reverse complement strand
GCAACATCGTCCACGACCTGTCGGACGAGCCCGGCCTGATCACCGGGGACCCCGCCCGGGTCCGCACCCGCCTGCAGGGCCTCCTGGCCGGTCTGCCGCTCGGTCAGAACCTCCTCATCACCGATCGTACCGGGCGAGTCGTGCAGGTGGGCAACGGCGGCGACATCCTCGCAGGGCTGGATCTGCACACGGGCTGGCCGGGCTTTCCCCGGACGGTGTCCCCGGGCAAAATCACCTATTCCGGCACGTTCATCTCACCATTGACCGGCCAGCCCGTCTTCGGGCTGGCCACGGCCATCCGGGATCGTCAGGGCCGCTCCGTCGGGGCCGCCGTCGCCATCTATGGCTTTCGGGGCTTCCGCAAACAGATGGCCGCCGCCCGGGCGCTGAATCCGGCGACAGAGCTCTACATCCTCGGCAACGACGACCGGCTCACCTTCAGCATGCGGACCGGCAAGGCCTTGCCGGATCTGGTGAGCATGGACCGCGATCCGGCCGTGCTCGGGGCCAGGGGTGGCAGCGGGACGGGCTTCATCGATCCCTACGTCTCCCCTTGGACGGGCCGTTCGCTGATCGGGGGCTATGCCGCGGTCGAGCCTGCCGGTTGGCTGGTCGTCGCCGCCACGGACTACGATCTGCTGAGTCAGCCCCAGCGCAATTTTTACCGCACGGCCATGGGGATGCTGCTCCCGGCGGGGGGGCTCGCCATCCTGATGGGGATCTGGCTGAGCCGACGCTACGCCGAGCCGCTCACCCAGCTGAGCCAGGCGGTGCGTGGCCTCCGCGAGGGCATGCGTGTCGAGCCGCCGCACGTCACGGCGTCGGCGGCCGAATTCACCGTCCTCTGGGAGTCGCTGCAACAGACGGCCGAACAGCTGGGGCTGCGTGACCGGACGCTGGCGGCGACGCAGCGCACCCTGGAGCACATGGTCGAGAGCCGGACCCGCCTGCTGGCCGCCCAGAACCGCATCACCCTCCAGTTGGCCGGGGAATTGGACCTGATCAGCGGCCTGCGGGCCAGCCTGCCCCTCTTTGAAAACCTGCTGCCCTTCGACGCCGTCGCCTTCTGTCGTTACAATAGTGCCTCCGGAAGCCTTGACCGGCTCATCCTCCATCCGGCCGACCCGTCGCTGCTGCTGCCGGCGTGCATGCCGATGGCGCAGGTCAGCTACACCCCCGTCTTCGACGAGGGGCGGGCCTGGATCGATGCGGATCTGGCGACCGTACCGGCGCAGGAGGCCCCTGACGTCACCTGGCTGCGGACGGCCGGCGTGCGCTCGCGACTCATCCTGCCGATCTGCCTGGGCAATCATCAGGTGGTGGCGGTGCTCGTCTTTTTCAGCCGGCATGCCGGCACGTTTGGGGAAAGCCATGTGACCCAGTTGGCGCCCGTCATCGAGCAGATCGGCATGGCCGCCGAGCGGGACCTGCTCATCCGGGGGATCGACCAACGGCGCCGGGATGCCGAAAGCCTGGTGCGGATGGCCGCCACCTTTTCACAGTCGCTGCGCCTCGACGTCGTCGCCCCCCGCATCCTGCAGGAGCTGCGGACCGCCTTTGATGCCGACCGGGCCGATCTCTGGCTCATCGAGTCGGACAAGGCCACCCTGGTCTGCCGGGCCAGTGAGGGCATCCGGGCGGACGAGGTGCGCAACTGGCGCCTGGAGATGGAGCCGGACGGGGAACTGCAGCGCAGCCTCGCGCAGGGGGATCCCGTCGTCTTCGACCACCCGACCACGCTGCTGGATTCCGGCCTCGTCGAACGGTTCGGCATCAAATCGGCCGTGGCCCTGCCCCTGAACGCCGAAGGACAGATGCTGGGCTGCATCATCCTCATCTACTCGGAGGAGGGCAAACGGTTTCCGATCGAACGCCTCCCGTATGCCCAGGCGATCGCCGCCAATGCCACCTACGCCGTGGCCAACGCCGGCCTCTTCAACCGGCTGGAGGACACGTTCACCCGCTTGCAGCGGCTGCAGGAGCAACTGATCCGCTCCGAGCGCATGTCCGCCCTCGGCCAACTGGCGGCGCTGGTCAGCCACGGAATCAAGAACCGCTTCAACGTGATCACGACCGCGGCCACCCTGGCCGATATGGTGGCCACTGCCGGCCGTGAAGGGGCCGCCGAGCGCATCCGCACGACGATGGCGACGATCAAGCGCGAGGTCGAACGCGGCAACGACCTGATGATGCGCCTCCTCCAGTTCGCCAAGCCCAAAGATCCCTGCCGCATGCCGGTGGCGTTGCCGGGGATCATCGATACGGCTCTGATCACGGCCCGGCGGGCCAACGTGATTTTGGAGCGGCGCATCCCGGAGGATCTGCCGGCCATCCTGGGGGATCCGGCCGCCCTCGAGCAGGTGTTTTTGAATCTGCTGCTCAATGCCCTGCAGGCGATGCCACACGGTGGCCGGCTCACAATCACCGCCATGGCCCGGCCGCCCTGGGTGGAGATCGCCGTCCACGACACAGGATCGGGCATGGACCCCGAGACGCTGCGTCATCTGTTCGAGCCCTTTTTCACCACGAAGGCCCAGGGCACGGGGCTCGGCCTGGTCATCTCCCGACAGATCGTCGAACAGCACCAGGGGACGATCCTTTGCGACAGCAAACCGGGCGAGGGCACGACCTTCACGATCCGCCTGCCCATGCCGCCGCAGGAGACGCCGCTCGCATCGGTAGACCTGAGCCAGCAGGCGGGAGGCCGTCGGGAGACACAGGCAGGGTGAGCGGGACGGCGCGACACTGTCTGGCACAGGGTGAAGCCCGTCGGGGCGAGAGGCAGGGTTCAGCGGCATGGCACGTCTGATGCTGGTGGACGACGAACCGGAAGTCGTCAATTTGTTGTCGTTGATCCTGACCATGTACGGGTTCGAGGTGACGGGCTACACGGACGCTCAAGCCGCACTGAAGGCCTCCCCGGAGATCAATCCCGATCTGCTGCTCGTCGATCTGATCATGCCGGGCATGGACGGGGCCAGCCTGATCGCCGCCATGGACCGGATCCCCGAACTGGCCGGCCTGCCGGTCCTGATGCTGACCGGGATGGTCACGGGCGACCTGAATCTGGCGGGCGGATTGCACCATGGTCCCGGCATCGGCATCCTGGAGAAACCCTGCGAGCCCGAGAAAATTGTCGCCGAAGTCACCCGCCTGCTGGCCGAGACGATCGCACTCCCGAACTACCGGGAACTCGTCGTCGCCACCCGGAAGGTGTTCACCATGAGTGACAGCTCCGCCGCAAGGCCGTCGGAACCGGTGACCCGGCCGCCCGCGACGGCCGACACGGGTCCGCACGTGGGCGGCCGCCAAGCCCGGGACGACGTGGTCGCCTGATCGGGTTAAGCCAGAATTACCCGGACGTTTGGCCAACCTAAAGACAGTTCCTTAACGCCGTGCCGACAACGGGGGTGTGAGAGTGGCATCGGGGTGGGGAGAACGATCATGAGCTTGCAAGCACTGCGGCACGACACGACGGCTGCCAACCTGACGCAGGTGCCGTTGCAGGCGGCCTCCATCGTCCTCGCCGCCAAAGCGCCGCGTTTTGGCCAGTCCATCGGCGCCGGTGCAGCCGTCCTCGGCGGCATCAACCTGGTCCAGAGCTTTACGAAACGGGACTCCCTCACGCTCAGTCACGTCGGCAGCGCCGCCCAGACCGTCGGTGGCCTGACCATGTTCGTTGCCCGCAACCCGGTGACGATGACCCGGGGCGCCACGGCGGTCATCG
>JACMPN010000561.1 GCA_014377495.1 Candidatus Sericytochromatia bacterium | reverse complement strand
GTTTTTCCAGCCAGGAGCAAGGCTGGACACCTGGCCGAGCCCAAAAAGGTATGGGCTCGCATTTGCGAGAGCGCCGGAGTCCCGGGGCTGCGGATGCACGACCTCCGGCGGACGCACGGGAGCCTACTGGCCGATGCCGGGGCGACAACCAAACAAGTCGGGCACAGCTTGGGTCACCTGTCACCACAAAGTACAGCAGCCTACGAACGGCTAACTCTGAACCCGGTGAGAGCGCTCAAGCGGCGTGCCCTGGATGAGTCTGGCGTGGCGGATCATCTACGTCAGGGCGAACTCCGATGATAGCGCTAGAACAATTCACCGGAAGAAATTTTGCCGACCTTATATTCTGTCCACTAAAGTGGACAGGTGGACAAACTCACCCATAACTCTGTTATATAAATCCTTTCAGCTCGTCCACTTTTCAGTCCACCTTTTCGTCCCCTTTTCAGAAGTGGACGGGAGGAGGAAGCGGAATAACAGAATTTTTATAACACCTTCAAGACTAGAGGCCCGAAGAACTCCACTTGGATTGAGGTGCCCTGACGAGGCCGACCGGATGGCTTCTTTGTCCCCCAAAATATTTATGCAACCCAACGAGAGGCCCCCGACTGTGGTAGTTCAATCAACTAAGGCTTGCCCACTTTGTGGCGAAACGATTTTAGATGTGGCAGTGCGCTGCAAGCACTGTCATGCCAACCTTTCAGCACCATCAGCACTGCCTGGCCAAGCCATGCTTGGGGCAGTCCTTGCCTCGATCTTCGTCCTATGTGTTGCCGCTGACGGAAAACCGCCTGTTTTTGACGATAAATTCCGCGATTACCGCTGACGGAATGCGCCTGAAAACGATGATGAAAAGCGCCTGCCCCGGGGGGACAGGCGCAGCCAACAATAAAGTGAAGTCAGACTTCCGGCTTCTTGTGGCTTGATCGGCGGGACTGCCGCTCGGTGGCTTCTTTGAACCGATACGACCCGTCTGCGGCGAGCTGGACGATTTCGGCTTTGTGGACGAGCCGGTCGATCAGGGTGACGACACAAGCGGCGTTGGGGAACATGTCGTTACATTCGGCGAAGGGTTTGTTGGTCGTCAGGACGATCGACCGCTGGCCGTAGCGCCGGTTCACGACCTCGAAGAGCAGATCGGCATGCCGGTTGTCATAGCTCAGATACCCCACTTCGTCGATCACGAGCAGTTTTGGGGTGGCATAGTGCCGCAGGCGCCGCTGCAGGGCGAGCGCCCCGTCCTGAGCGGAGAGGTCGTTGAGCATGGCGCTCGCCGTCGTGAAGATGGCGGTATGACCCCGCTGCACGGCCTGGTGAGCCAGGTTCTGAGCGATCATGGTTTTGCCGACACCATTGGCACCGACCAGAACGACGTTGGCCGCCTCGTCGAGGAATTGGAAGGTAAACAACTCCTCGATCAGTTCCCGATCGCCTTTGGTTGGCCATTTCCAGTCGAAGTCGGCCATGACCTTGAAGGCGCCCACTTTGGAGCGGCGCATGCGCCGATCCAGGCTGCGATGCTGGCGCTCAGCTTCCTCGCAGTCGACGAGTTGTGATACCCAGTCTTCATGCCCGAATTCGGGCCAGCGGTTGACGAGGCCGTAGAGGCCGAGTTTGTAGGCCCGCTGGCAGAGCGGGTCGGCGTAGGTGGTCTGGATGCGGCTCATGATGCAGTTTCCTCCGGATTGGACAGGCTGTCGTAGCAGTGCAGTGGGTGGGCGTGAACGACCAGGTTGCGGACCCGGGGATCGTCGGGAAGAGCGACTGCGATGGGCGGCGGTAGCCCGGCCTCCCGCCGACGGCGGTCCAGGATTTGGCGGACGGCGGCCAGGTGAGGCGTGCCCGCAGCAAGGGCCTCGGCAATGCTGCGGTCGAGCGTGTCGGCGCCGTACTGATCGAGGAGTTTGAGCAGGCCACTGGTGAGTCCGCCCAGCCCCCCGCCCCGCAGGGCAGCGGCTTCGAAGAGCGCCTGCGACTGGGGTGCCGCATGGTGAAGGCGGTCGAGGCCCCGATGCTGCTTGGCTTGTCGCTTCTGATCAATCAGGGCCTGAATGTGGCTGGGGTCTTCGAGTTGGGCGCCCTTGTCAAAGGTGCGGGCGTGGGTCGCCACGACGGTGTTGCCGTCGATGATCCGCACAGTGTCGGTCGTGGCGGCAACAGTGAGCGTGCGGCGTACGAAGCCGTGGGGGACCGAGTAATCGTTGAGGTCGAAACGGGCGTAAGGCGTCTTGCCGATGCGCACGTCGAGGCGTTCGTCGACGGGGAATGGGTGTTCCGGCAGGGGCAGGAGGCGTTCCCGTTCCTGAGTGAGCATATCCCTGACGATGCGGGTGCGGTCTTCTGGCCAGGTGCGGTCGATAGCGGTGCCCTGACACCAGGCGATGGCTTGGGCGTTGAGGTCGTCGACGTCGCACCAGGTACGGGCAGCGAAGAAGCTGTCCCGGATATAGCGAATCGAGCGCTCGACGCGACCCTTTTCGTTTCCTCTGGCGACGTTGACGGGTTGGGGGGCGAAGCGGTGATGACCGGCGAAGGCCAGCAAATTGTCGTTGAAGCGGATGGCGTCTTTGACCCGTTCGATGACGGCGGATTTGAGGTTGTCGTAGAGGAGTGTGCGGGGGACACCGCCGAACCACTGGAAGGCGTCAGTGTGGCCCCGCAGGAAGTTGGCGGTGTGATCGGCGAGATAGAATTTCAGGAAAATGCCCCGAGACCAACTGAGGGTCATGACGAAGGCGTAGAGCCGGCGTTCGGCCTTGCCGATCGTCACTTTGCCAAAGTGCCCCCAGTCGACCTGGGCCTGTTCGCCAGGCAGGGTGCGGAGGCGGAGAAAAGCTTCGGCCTTTGGCTTGGGGCGCATGCGGGCAACGATGGCCCGGAATTGGGATTCGTGACCGGGATAGCCACGTTCTTTGGTCATGGAGAAGAGACGACTGGCCCTGAGCCTGGGGAATTTCTCCAGCATCTCCAGCATGAAGGGCAGATAGGGGTCGGCCATGGTGGGGCGCACGGTCAGGGCGATACCGGGGACGGCATCCTGGTGCAGGACCCGGCGGACGACGGAATGGTGCAGGTGGAGATGATTGGCGATGGTACCGACGGGCCAGAGCTCGGCATGGCTCAGCCTGAGGATTTCAGCCTCGGTGTCTTTGGGGATCATGGTGGCTCCTTTGATGCCGGGAGGCGTCGTCGATGGCCGTTGGTGCGGCGGAGGAAGCGGAGCCGGACGAGGGATTCGTAGGCTCGGCCGCAGCCTTGGCAACGGACGTGTGACGACGGGATCTCCTGTGAAGGTGACGGTGCTTCCGACGCAAGCGGTGGAAGTGGTTCAACCGTCGCAGGGGCCTGGGGTTGGGGAGAACCCTGATGCGTCACTTTTTGGGCTTGACGGTGCCGGTAGTCGGCTTGGCGCAGGGCATGATTGCGAGCCCCATGCGGTGTCTTCTGATAGCGGGCCCCGGCAGCTCGCTGCGATTCTAGGCGGGCAGAAGGCCCACACCCGCAGCAATAGCGGTTGCCATGGTCGCAGTCTGAGCAGAGGTGGACCTGGGTCCGGCACCGATCGCAGAGGAAAAACCGACAGGAAACGTCCCCCACCCGACGGCCTCGGCCACGATGAGGGGCTGGACAGTCAGGGCCGGACGGGTGATGCTCACAGGGTCACCACCGCTCACCCGGCGCTGACGCTGAGGCCCGGGGTTAGTTTGCCGACCAGCCCGGGCCTCTACTCATTTCAGCGGCTGGAGCCAAGATAGCGCCTGCTTTCCGCCTGCGTCCGTGTCGGCGGTCCCGGTCAGCAAAAAGCCGGCCTCCGGCCGGCAACCCCATGATGATGATTTCCGCCGGTGTGGCGCTGACGCTACGCGCTAACCAGCAAACTTACGCACTTTTTGACCGTCGTTGACAACACAAGACGAGGCTTACCCACCGTCTCCAGAAACCGGTTCCACCAAGGTTCAACGCCGAGAGCTTCGCAGACAGCCGTCGACGCAACGGCACCGAGTGGAGCAATGATGACAGGGCAGACCAAGGCGAGTTGTGCTCGTAGGTGCTTGGCACACCGCTGGTAAACGGTGTCTAAAAGCGGCCCAGTTTCCTTGGCTTTTGAGGGGCGAACACATAGAGC
>JACMPN010000054.1 GCA_014377495.1 Candidatus Sericytochromatia bacterium | reverse complement strand
GGTGGCGACCGTGACGGCAACCCTTACGTCACTCCGGAAGTCACCCAGTCCGCCTTGGACATGGCCCGACGGACGATCCTCGACTACTACCTGCAAGCCGTCGCCAACCTGATCGAGCACATGAGCCCGTCCACACGGCAGGAGCCGACCAGCCCTGAGTTGATTCAGGCACTTGAGCACTACGCCCTTACACTGACCTCGCCCGATCCCTCACCCAAGACCCACTCCCCCTATGAGCTGTACCGCCGTTTCCTGACGCACCTGTGGCGGCGCCTGCTGTCGGCGAGGGACACGCCGAACCATCCGGACGCGTATCCCGGTGCTGCCGCGTTCGTCGGGGACCTGCGCCTGATGTGCGAGAGCCTGGCCGCCAATGCCGGTGAGCGGCTCGTCCGCAATTACATCGCTCCTTTGATCCGGCAGGTGGAAACCTTCGGTTTTTACCTGCAGACACTGGACATTCGCCAGCATGCCAACGTGCACGCCCAGGCGCTGCGTGAGCTGGGCAGCGGCATCGGCGTCGTCGCCAGCACGTTGGCGGCAGCGGCGGCGACACCGCAGGCCGTCGAGGTGCTTGGCACCCTGCGCACGCTGGCGGTGCTGAAGCGGCTACATCCGCCCGAGGCCATCCGCCACTACGTGATCAGCGGGGCGGAAACCGTGGCGGACGTGCGGGCCGTGGTCTGGCTGGCGGAGATCAGCGGCGTACAGGTGGCTGCCTCCGCCGACGGCAAGGACCCGGGCCTGATGCCCGTGCCGTTGTTCGAATCGATCGAGGCATTGCGGTCGGCACCGGAAACCTGCCGCCGCTTGTGGACCGATCCCGCCTACCAGCCTTACCTGGATTCGTGGCAACGCCGGCAGGAAGTGATGCTCGGCTATTCCGATTCGAACAAAGACGGCGGCATGCTGACCAGCACGTGGGAAATTTTTAAAGCCCATCGGGCGCTGCACCGCACGGCTGAAGCGGCCGACATCCGTCTGCGGCTCTTCCACGGCCGGGGCGGCACCGTCGGCCGGGGCGGCGGTCCGACCCATGAGGCGATCGTCGCCCAGCCTGTGGGCGCCTTCAGCGGGGCGATCCGGATCACGGAACAGGGCGAGGTCCTGAACTGGAAATATGCCGATCCGATCCTGGCCGCCCGCAACCTGGAGCTGATGGTGGCCGCTTCATTGGAAGCGCTGACCCGTCCGAATGGCCCGGCACCGGGGAGCGAAGATACCTGGGAAGCGACGATGGAGACCCTGTCGCAGGATGCCTATGCGTTTTATCGGACACACATCGCCGACAATCCGGACGTCCTCACCTATTTCGAACATGCCACCCCAACACAGGAATTGGCGTTGGCCAGGTTGGGCTCACGGCCGAGCCGGCGTGGCCAGGCCAAGGGTCTCGATGACCTGAGGGCCATTCCCTGGGTGTTCGGCTGGATGCAGAGCCGCCACGTGCTGCCGGCGTACTTCGGAGTCGGCCACGCCCTTGAGCGCTTCGTCGCCGGGGCCCCGGCTGAAGCAGCGCTCCTGCAGCGGATGTACCGGGAGTTTCCCCTCTTCCGCGAGTTGGTCGTCAACGTGGCGACGGGCATGGCCAAAGGGGATCTGACGATCGCCCGCCTCTATGCCGAACTCGTCCCGGATCAGGCGTTGCGGGAGCGGGTTTTCGGCATGATCGTCGAGGAGTTTGAACGCACCCACCGGATGGTCCTGCTCGTCAGCGGCGAAAACACCCTCCTGCAATCCAAGCCAGTGCTGGCCCGCTCCATTCGGCTGCGCAATCCCTACGTCGATCCGATGAGTCTGATCCAGGTGGATCTCTTGCGCCGCAAACGGGCCGGTGAGGCGTCCGAAGATCTCGATTACGCGTTGGCGATGACCATCAACGGCATTGCCGCCGGTTTGCGCAACACCGGCTGAGCATTGGCGAACCGCTCTGATTTCAAGCCGACTTATGGGGCCGATCGGCCTGGACGACCGCCGCCTCCCAAAGACGCAGGTGAGTGGCCGTGACCACCACATCGACGCCCTTGTAGTAGGTCTGGCCACACCACCAGGGCCATATTGGCTAAGTCGAACGGCCAACGGCCCGTATGGCGCCCAATCACCCTAGTCTGGGGAAGTCGGCTCGTC
>JACMPN010000560.1 GCA_014377495.1 Candidatus Sericytochromatia bacterium | reverse complement strand
GCCGGGGCCGCTTCAGGACGCCCTCCCCCCATGCCCAGCGCACGCCCTCGCCCCGGACGAACCAGATGATCTGGTCGCTGTTGCGCTGCACCGTGACCACGTGGGTGGCCTGACGGTCCATGCGGCTGTCGTGTTTCGGGACCAGGCTGGGGAGGATGATCACCGGCGCCAGCATCGGCTCGATCAGGGCCGGCGCCAGCCGCCCACGGGCCGGCAGGGCCTCCCGCGCCGGCGCGTGAGCGGCTGGCGCCGGGGCCAGTTTCAGGCCGCGTCGTTTGGCAGCCTCGCGATGCTCGGCCAGCCGGCGGCGGGACTCGGCCCGCAACATGGCGATGATCGCCGCCTGGCGATCGGCCCAGGCCGTCTCACGCAGTTTCTTGGCCGTGCGGCGGCGGTGGGCGGAGGCCGAACGGACGGCCAGCTCCGCCGGGTCGTCGTCGGCGAGATGCTGCACGTGCCACAGGCGCCGCGGCATGTTGCGGCTGAAGGCGTCCCGCTCCGACGACACCCGCTGCAGGCTCGCCGCACTGGTCAGCCCGGCAAAGCTCGCCGTCCACAGCAGATGGCCCTGGCTGTCGATCTCGATGATCCAGTCGGTATCCCAGTATACGAACCGGCCTTCCGACATGCTGACCAGCCCCAGTGGCCGGGCCATCGCGACGGTGCCCTCGCCGACAGCCGTGTCGTGGGTCCAGACGATCTCGCCTTCACGGTTCACGGCGATCAGCCGGTGATGACCGCTGTCCACGATCAGGGTCAGGTGATTGTCGAACCGGAAGGCCCGGCGGGGATTGAGCAGCCGCAGGGCCGGGTCCTGGCCGACGGACCAGACGATGAAGCCCTCGCAGACCTCGATCACCCGGTTGTTGCCCGTGTCGGCAATGAGCATGTTGCCGTCGGGCAGGACCTGCACGTCGCCCGGCTGGTAGAGCTCACCGTCACTGCGGCCGGGCTCACCCGTGCCATAGCCCGTCAGGGGCGCCCCGAGCGAGTCGATGCGCCAGATGCGGTGCGCCTTGCGATCGGCCACGTAGGTATCGCCCCACTCGCTGCGGGCGATCCGCACCGGTTCCAGCAGTTTGCCGGCCTCGTGCGGCCATTCCCAGTAGGGACGGCCCAGGCGGGTGACTTCGAAGACCCGGCCCGTGGCGGCGTCGGCGACCAGGGTGTGGCGGTTCGGCAGCCGGAAACAGTCCGCCGGCCAGCGCAGCAGGTTCGCCAGCTCCTGGTGCAGCGAGTCGGCGGACAACTCCCAGAAAATGGCCCGGTCGGTGTCCAGCTGGATCAGCCGGTTGCGCAACGGATCGGGGATGAGCAGGTGGTTTTGGGGCAGAAAGGCCCCCGGATGCATCGTCGCCGCCGACAGCGAGCTGGGATCGAGCAGCCCGCGGGTATAGACGAGCACCTCGAACCCGCAGGCGGGGCAGAGGTAGACGCCGAACAGGGGCGTGCGGCAGTCGGGGCAGAGGTCCGGCACCGTCTGCACATGCACGCCCTTGAGCATGTCGTCGTGTTCGAGGATTGGTAGCCATTCCAGGATCATTTCCCGGCTGACAAAGGCCTTCAGGTGCTTGCCGGGCATCAGGTCCCGCAGGGCGACTTCGACACCCAGGCAGGATTCCAGCTCGCCGCGCACGTGGGCGGCCGCCTTTTCGAGGCGGGCCAGGATCGCCTCGTCCGCACCGATTTTCCCCCCGGTCTGCTCGGTGAACCGGTGCGCCAGATAGTCCTTCAGCAGGCCTTCGACACTGAGGGGCAGGTGGATGTGGTTGGCCATCTCGACCGTGGCCCGCCGCCACGTGTAACCGCCGGACAGGGCCTCGAGAGTCGGCCGCAGCGCCATGTCCTCGCCGGAGATGATCCCGTCCCGCTGCTGTTGCTGCAGGCGCCGGGAGGCTTCCTCGATCAGCTCGGCGCTGAGCAGGCCCGTGGCGACCAGGGCCGCCTCGACGGTGACCGGCGGGGTGTAGTAGGGGTTTTTCAGGCCGAAGGCCAAACCGATCGGTTTGCGCTCCGGGTTGAGCCGGTAGCGCTGGCTGATCTGGTTGCCGGCCAAATCGACGACGTTCAGCACCGGCGTGTGGCGGACCGGCACGTCCACATAGCTCATCACCAGCAGGTGACCACCGTCCGGGGAGAGCATCATCAGGTCGGTCGGCTCACCGATGCTGCTGAACGGCTTGCCCTTCAGCGGAAACTGCCGCAGCGGCTCGAAGGTGTCCGGGTCGAGGACATGCAGCATGAACGTCGGGGCCAGGCTCAGCACGTAGAGCGCCACCCCGTCGGGTGAGACGATCAGGTTGCCGATGGTGCCCAACTGCAGGCCGGACTGCCAGGACTCGCCGGTGACCAAATCGCAGACGATCAGGCCCAGATTGCGGCTGTCCGTGGCCAGGATCCGATGGCGGTTCCAGGCCGTGTTGAGCAGCGACGTGCCCCCTTTGGGCCGCAGGGTAAAACGCTCGCCCAGGTCACCCGTCGCCAGGTCGATGTGCTGCATGACGCCGAGACCCCGGTCGACGATCAGCAGTTCGGCGTTGGTGGGGGCCAGGTGGAGGTCGACGGGACCGAAGCCGTGGCCCGCCTGGCCAAGCTGGGGGCAGATGGCTTGCGAAGTGCTGGCCAGATGGTGGGCATGGCGAAAGCCGGCGGCATACCGGTAGCAGCGGTCGCCGGTGATCAGCAGGCCCAGACTGTCGTCGACGGCAAAATCGCCGATCTTGCGGTGGTCGGCGCCGAACAGGGCGATGCCGGGGGCCTCGTGGCTCAAACTGGTGAAGGCCGTACCACCCGGATGCGGCAAGGCGATCGTCCGCCCATGCTCAGGCGCGCCCAGCTGGGCAATCTGCAGGCTGTAAGTGGCCGGATCGAAGGTGACGACGGTGCCGTCGGGCTGACCGTCGGGCACAGCAAAGCGGGCGGCATCCAATACGGCCTGGCGCTGGGCGTCCAGCAGGCCGATCTGCCACAGATACTGTTCGAGAGAGGTTTGCCCGCTATCCACGCCGTGTCCCGTTGCGTCTTTGCCGTCTCAGTGTGTCATCGGCGCCAACCGGCGTCAGCGTGCCCCGTCACCAACGGCCGATCTTGTTTGTCCGGGAAGCGCCGGTCGGACCGGGACCGCTTATAGTGAGGGGTGAGAGGAATTTTGCCATGTCCCTACGTCGCTGG
>JACMPN010000559.1 GCA_014377495.1 Candidatus Sericytochromatia bacterium | reverse complement strand
GTCGGTGGCCTGCGCTACTACACGCCGGCCGAGACGACGGAGATCCTCGACCGCAAGGGCCGGCTCGTCGCCAAGGTCCACGACGAGGAAAACCGCAGCGCCGACCCGCTGGCCCAGATCTCCCCCTGGCTCCAGAAAGCCGTCATCGCCGCCGAAGACGACCGCTTCTGGACCCACCACGGCATCGACCTGCGCGGCCTGGTCCGCGGCGCCACCGTCGACGTCAGTCGCCGCGGCCATGCCACGGGCGGTTCGACCCTGACGCAGCAGTTGGCCAAGAATCTCTTCTTGACCCCCGAGCGCACGCCCACACGCAAGCTGGCCGAGTTCTACCTGTCACTGCAGATCGAGCAACGCTACAGCAAGCACGAGATCCTCCAGCTGTATCTCAACCAGGTCTACTGGGGCCACAACGCCTATGGCTGTGAAGCCGCCGCCCAGACCTACTTTGGCAAACATGCCTCCCAGCTCAATCTGGCCGAAGCGGCCATGATCGCCGGGCTGATCCCGGGCCCCGAGCTCTTCAGTCCCTACCACAGCCTCGAACGGGCCCAGCAACGCCAGGCCCTGGTCCTCAACCGGATGACGGAGCTGGGCGTGATCACGCCCGCCCAGGCCGAAGGGGCCCGGGCCATGCCCGTACAGATCAGCGGCCTGCGCCAGGTCTACAACGCGCCTTACTTCACCAGCTATGTGCTCAGCGTCCTGAACGAGCGCTACGGTCCCGCCCGCGTCCGGCAGGGCGGCCTGAAGGTGACGACGACCGTCGACATGGACTGGCAGCTCCACGCCGAAAAGCTGATCCACGACGAGATTGCCAAACTCAAGGACAACCACGTCTCCCAGGGGGCCCTGGCCTGTGTCGACAATGAAACCGGCGGCATCCGGGCCCTCGTCGGCGGCGTCGGGTACTCCAAGAGCCAGTTCAACCGGGCCACCCAGGCCATGCGGCCGCCGGGATCCAGCTTCAAACCCTTCGTTTACCTGACCGGCTTCGCCCACGGCCTGAAACCCGAGTCGATCGAGGTCGACGAGCCCATGTCCTACAAGATGGGCGACGGCACCCGCTGGAAACCGCACAATTATGACAACCGCTTCCGCGGGTCGCTGACGATCCGCCGGGCCCTGGAAACCTCGATCAACATCGTGGCCATCAAGATCCTGGACATGGTGACCCCCAAAAAAGTCATCGAAACGGCGATGAAGTTCGGCTTCCACGACGGCCTCAATCCCAACCTCAGCCTGGCACTCGGCACCTCCGAGGTGACGCCGCTCGAGCTGGCCAGTGCCTATGAGGGGTTGGCCAACATGGGCAGATGGACGGCCGCCAACCCGATCATCCGGGTGGAAACGCGACAGGGCGAGATCCTCGAGGAAAACAACCGGCCGGAATTCAAGCAGGTATTCCCTGCCTACTTCGTCGCCACGCTCGTCGACTGCATGCAGGGCGTGCTGCTGCGGGGCACGGGCGCCGGGGCGTATTTCGGCCGCCCCGCCGCCGGCAAGACGGGCACCAGCTCCGACCACCGTGACGCCTGGTTCGCCGGCTTTACGCCGCAGCTGACAGCCGTCGTCTGGGCCGGCAACGACGACAACTCCCAGATGATCGGCATCACCGGCGGCGACGTCTGTGCCCCCATCTGGAAGACCTTCATGGAAAAGATCCATAAAGGCCTGCCCGAGAAGAAATTCCCCGACCCCGAAAAAGTGGCCGGCGCCTCTGATGCCAAGGCTGCGGCCAAGGTTTTGCGGGCCAAGACCAAGATCGTCGAGCATACCTGGGAACCGGACAGCAGCCCGCGTCGGACGGGACCCACGGAGCCCCAGCATGAAGATGCGCCGGCGAAGGCGCCGCGTCGGCCCAGCAGCGAAGCCACCACCGATGCCCCGCCGGCCGGATGGCAGTTCGAGGAATCGAAAGCCCGGCCGGGTGCCGCCCAGCCAGGGGGAACGACTCCGCCCCACGACGAGTGGCGGGAACTGAAGCCGATCGCCCCGATCCCGGCCAGGCCGCACCCGGTGGAAGAACCGGCCCGCCCGGCCAAACCGGCGGCCGTGAAGCCCGTGGAGCACCAGGCGGATCCCAATCCCGCCCCGGCCGACGTCCCCCTCTAGGCGGCGGCCCCGGTGGCCCTGCGGCCAGCTGATGACGGGCAAAAGCGGTATCCTCGTTGTGGGCTCGGGGCCCATGATGACGGTGAACTTCCGCCCACGCAGCAGGTGACACGATGGCTCTGACGAAGTGGCTGGGGACTCCCATCGCCAAAGAGGCGACAGGGCCGCGGCCCGACCAGCACCCGATGCGGGACCTGATCGACTTCGAACGCACGTGCAATGCCTGTCAGAGCAGCGCCGTGCTGATCGTCTCCGCCCGATTCAGCCTCGATCCGGTCACCGGACAGCCGGCCTACCGCGATGGTGCCGGCTGCCTCGAATGCCGGAGCCAGACGATCTGCGACTGGACCCCGGAGCGCCATTTTGTCCCCGAGCCCAGGCTCGACGGCTGACTCAGGGGCTTTCAGCCATCGCATCCAGGGTGACGTGCTTGATGTCGTTCTGGATGATCGGGTGGATGAACTGGTGGCGCACGTAGGGCTGGACGATCTTGTACTGCACCCGGTGCAGCAGGAACAGCCAGGGCGCATCCCTGATGATCTGGGACTCAGCCTGACGATACAGCGCTTCACGCTCCGGCCACGTGGCGGCCACCTTGGCCTGGGCCAGCCACTGCTCGACCTGCGGGTTGTCGTATTTGGACGTGTTGTCCTGGCCCCAGTTCGCCTTGCTGAAAATCGTCGACAGGAAATTGTCCGGATCCGGATAGTCCGCATGCCAGCCGAACCGGAAAAACGGCGCCTCGTATTTGCGGATTTTTTCCAGATAGGGCTGCCACAGCTGGGCCTGCAGCTCACAGTCCACGCCGACCTGCTTCAGGTCCGCCTGCACAGCCGAGGCGGTCGCCGCCCAGAGCTCGTCCTGGTTGTACCAGAGCGTCACCTTCAACGGCTTGCCGTCCTTGCGCCGCATCCCGTCCGGCCCCATCTGCCAGCCGGCCTCGTCCAGGAGGACCTTGGCCTTGGCCGGATCGTAGGGATAGGCGAGCGGCCGCTTGGGATCAAAGCCGGGGAAGCCCGGGGGCAGCACCCCGACGGCCGGTACAGCGCGACCGCCCCAGACCCGGTTGCAGACCTTGTTCTTGTTGACGGCCCAGTTGAACGCCTGGCGGACCCGGCCGTCGGTGAACGGGGCCAGGGTCATGTTGAAACCCAAATAGTTCGTCGTCGGCTCGTTCGCCTTGATGATCCGGCTCTTGGTAACGTCGTTGACCTGGGGCAGGGCCCGGATCGCCTCGGCGCCGATCGGATTCCACCGCGGGTCGTGCAGGACCCGGTTGAACTGGCCGGGCGGGATCGGCTCGTTGTGTTCCAGGTCGCCGACTTCGAACTTGAGGAAGCGCGATTCGTCGGACGGCACCACCTGGATCTCCACCCGCCCGATATGGGGCAGCCCCTTTTCCCAGTAGTGGGGGTTCTTTTCCAGGATCAAGGTTTGGCCCCGCCGCCACTCGGCCAGCCTGTACGGTCCCGTGCCCACGGCGTGCCGGCTGAAATCCAGGCCCCACTTGGCCGTCAGCTCCGGCGGCGCAACGTAATAGGATGGCATGGCCAGCAGATGCAGGGCAAAGGGGATGGGAGAATCGAGCCTCAGGCGCAGGGTGAACCGATCCAGGACCTGGACGCCGGCCAGATCCGCCGGCTGACCGGCCTTACAGGCAGCCTGGAACGTTTTCAGGCCGGAGACCGTCAACGCCCCCAGGGTCCAGAGGCCCTTCGAGGCGTTTTTCGGGTTGGCCAACCGCTCGAACGTCGCCTTGACGTCGGCAGCCTCGAGCTCGCGCCCGTGGTGGAAACGCACGCCGGGACGGAGGTGAAAGGTGTATTGACGCCGATCGGGGCTGATGTCCCAGCGCTCGGCCAAGTCGGGAATGACGTCATAGTAAGTCTCACCGGGCCTGGCGAGCACGGTCCGGTAGGTGACGAGGGCGTTGTAAATCAGGTGGCCGGCGTCATGGGATTGGACGTCGTTGATTTGGATCGGGTCCAGACTGGGAATATCGCCGTTATAGCCCCACCGATAGACGCTGCCGACGGGCTGACGACGCTGGCAGCCGGCGATCACCGACAGGACCGTCAGGCCGATGAGCCAGGCTGAACCCCAAAGCCGGTTGCGACGCACCATCCATCCCCCTTCATGCCGTTGGGCGAAGTGTAGCAGGCCGTCGTCAGTCTCATGAAGCCCGCTTCAGCCGGTGATGGTGGTCATAAACGCCAGGCTGCGGGTGTTCTAGTATGCGTAAGAGAGTCACATCAAGGAGAACCCCATGCGCCGATCGTTGCTCGCCATCAGCCTCGTGCTGTCCCTGGCGCCGCAGCTCGCCCTAGCCGATGCCCTCGATGACGGCATGCAACTGGTTCGCAAAGGCGAATTCGAGAAGGCCGTGCCCCTCTTGATCCAGGCTGCTGACGCCAATCCGACGGACCCGCGACCCCACGAGTATCTGGGCAAAGCCTATACGGGCCTGTTTCAGCCCGCCGACGCCCTGACGGAGGATGCCCTGGCCAGCGACCTGCGCCAGCGTCAGCGCAAGTTCGTACCGGCCACGAAACCCCGGGTCGATGTCAATCCCCTGCCGCCGATCTACGTCCGCCCGGGACCGCGCACGTCGTTGCCGGCGATCACCCGAGACTCCCTGCCCAAGACGACAACGAACTACAAAGCCACCCCCATGGATCTGCCCAGCCCGGCCAAGGCCCCCGCCTCGGACTCCCTGGCAGCACCCACCGGCGTGACGAACCCCGTGCCGATGGCCACGTCCATGCCGGGGCCCATGGCCACCCCCACCCCGGCCCCCAACCTGCAGCCGGTCGGAGAGACCGGTCTCAACGCCCCGATGGTCACGCCGCCCTCCGTGCCCTATCAGTAACCAGTCAGACCAAAAAAGACAACGGCCGGACTGCAAGCAGTGCGCCGGTGTCTTTTCGCATAACTGTCTGGTGGAGATGAGGGGAGTCGAACCCCTGACCTTTGCGATGCGAACGCAACGCTCTACCAACTGAGCTACATCCCCAGAACGTTGACTAGTCTAGCGGATCTCGCTCAGGGTGGCTAGTCATCCCGTTGCTGAACCGGACAGAGGCGCCAAACCCGCCCCCCAGCCCAATGCCGCCCATGCCGTTTCGCCGTCCGGGACCGTCGCCAGAAACGCCCGCCACGCCGCCGGTAGCGGCGCCACCCAGGTCACCGTCTCGTCGCGGACCTGCACGGACAACCGGCCCGCATGCAGGAAAAAGTCGCCGGGGATCCGGGACGACGCCACCTTGCCGCCCCCATAGCGGGCATCACCCAACAACGGGTAACCGGCATGGGCGGCATGGACCCGGATCTGGTGGGTGCGGCCGGTCAGCGGGTGGGCTTCGACCAGTGTCCAGCCCTCGCCGTGCAGGACCGGCCGAAACTGCGTCTGGGCCGGCTTGCCCGCCGGATCCACCTGAAACCGGGCCGACCCTGCTGAAGCCAGCGGGGCATCGATCAAGACGGGCTCCGCCCAATGCCCCCGGACGACGGCCGCATACCGCTTGTCCACCCCGCCACCGGACCAGGCCGCCTGCAAAGGACCGGCCAACGCCTTTTGCCGGGCAAAGAGGACGATGCCGGACGTTTCCCGGTCCAGGCGGTTCACTTCGTGCAGAAAGGAGGTCCCGGCGCCCCGCTGGCGGGGCTGCAGGTAGGTCTGGACAGCGCCGACCAGGTTGCCCGTCGTGTCCCAGGGTGTCGCCTGGGAGTACCAGCCGCCCGGTTTATTCACCACCAGCCAGCGGGCCTCGTCGGCGAGGACCATCTCCACCGTCAGCACCGGCGTGTCGTAGACGCCCGTCGGTGGATGGCAGATGCGCAGCACGTCACGGGCGGACAGCGGGTAGGCGGGATCCAGCTGGCGGTATTTGCCCGCCCAGACCCCACCCCGGGCGAGCAGCTCGGGGATGGACTCCCGCTGGGCCTCAGGCAGCATCGTGGCCAGATAGGCAGCCAACGACGTGCCCGCCACCGCCTCGGCCACGACGAGCGTGCGGACCGGGTTGCGGGCCAAAACCCTAACCGACCGGGGCTGCGGCCAGTGTCCGGCCGAGGATCTGGAGCAGGGCATTCACCAACGCCGGCTGATCGTGGTTCAACGGGCCCGAGGCCGTGTAACGGAACAGGTTCATCGTGCCAAGGACCGTGCCGTCCGGGGCCGTGATCGGGTTGTAATAGGCAAATCCGATGTTCGCCGCCGTCGCGCCGCCGAGCAGGAACGTGCGCAAGGGCGCCTGCGGCAGCTTGGTGTCGTCCGGCGCCAGCTCGCCCATGACCAGCAGCCCGGCCTTGCCGTGGATGACCGTCGCCGCCATCGGCACCGTGTCACCGGCCGGCGGCAGGGGATAGGCCAGGCCGGCGGCATCGGCCAGCAGGTCGGTCGCAGCCCGGGCCGCCGGGGCGTCGGCGCCGGCCGCGGCCACGATCCGCACCTGGCCGTCGGCGCCCAGTTGCTCAATGAAGGCCAGATCGGCGCACTGATGATCGATCATCAGCCGGCTGATCATGCCAAGGGCTTCTTTGGCAGACTGGGCCTGCAGGTGGGCGGCAAAGTCTTCGGGCAGGGGATAAGGTGCCGGGGCCTTGAAAGGGATGCCCATAATTGCCATGTGCAGTGTCTCCTCGAAATTTGGGCCTACAGCCCGTGCTTACGCCGAGTGTACCGCACCCAGGCGGCGGACCTTCCCCGGCCGCGTCCCCGCTGGGTCCCGTCAGACGTTGGCCCCGGCCAGCATCTGATCGGCAATCTGAAACCCGCGCAGGGCCTCCGTGTCCTCGGGCCGCAACTGCACGGCCATCATGAACGCGTTGCGGGCATCCTCGAACTGGCCCAGCTCCAGCAGGATGATCCCCAGACCGCTGAAGACGGCCGGGTTGCCCTTGGTCATCGCCAGGGCCTCACCCAGCACGCGCAGGGCCGCCCGCGGGTCGGTGCGCTTCAGATAGTGGTACCCCAGACTGACCCAATGGTTGCTGTCCGCCGGTTCGGCGTGGATCGCCTCGATCCAGTACTGCTCGCTTTCATCCCAGATTTCCAGGGCATCGCCGAGATCGGCCACCCGGACGAGGGCTTCGACGTTGGACGGCTGTGCGGCCACTGCCTGTTGAAAGAAAGCATAAGCTGCGGTCAGATCGCCCCGGTGCTGGGCGATCTTGCCCAGATCGAAGGATGCCGTGAAGTACTTCGGCTGCAGCACCAATGCCTTCCGATAGCAGATCTCCGCCTCGTCGATCTTTTCGTGGTGCAGGGCGACGACCCCGAGGTTGTTCCAGGACTCGTAGTCCCCCTCGTTCAGGGCGATGGCGGCGCGGAAATCCGCCTCGGCGGCGTCCACCTCCCCCACTTCGAAGCGGGCCACGCCGCGATAGGCATGGGCAAAGGCTTCCCCGATCCCATTGGCCAACAGGGCATCGCACAATTCGGACAGGGCTGGCCAGTCTTTTTCGCTACAGTAAAGGCCGCTCAGCGCCTCGAAGACGCCCGCCTGCATCCGGTACTGCTGCATCAGGGACAGGGCCTGATCCTTGCGGTCGGTCATCTGATAACAGCGCGCCAGGTCCGATACGGCGCCCGGCAAAACTGCCGCATGGTCGACGGCTTCAGCCACGGCCCCTTCCAACAGGAGGACCGCATCGTCGGGGCGGGCCCGGCTCAGCAGCAGGTTGGCGAGATCCTGATAGACGACCCGGCGCTCCGGCTGGACCGCCTCGGTCAGCATCCCCCGCAAATCGCTCTCCACCCGGACGAACTCGCCACGCTGGATGGCGTAGCCGAGGAGCACCTTGCGGAGGTCCATGTTCTTCGGGTTTTCCTTGATCGCCATCCGCAGATAGCGCTCACCCTTTTCCGTCTCGCCCAGCTTCAGGTAGGCACTCCCGATGCCCGCATACGGTTTCCAGGTCATCGCCCCCCGGTCGGCGAGGATCGGGGCGCTGGAACTGCGCAGGTCCAGACAGCGCTCGAACATTTTGATCGCGGCATGGTTGTCGCCCAGCTTGTCGTGGGCGATGCCCATGTTCAGCCAGTAATCGGGCTGGTCCTGGCAATAGTACTCACAGGTGCCGGCCATCTCGATCGCCTCGGTCAGGCGACCGGTGCTGACGAGCGAGGCGATCAGGTAGTTGTAGGCGGTGGCCATGTACATGGGCGTGATGCCCTGGCCGACACACAACTCGATCGCCTGCCGGAAATAAGGTATCGCTTCGGCGAGCCGATCGGCGACACGCAGGGCCACGCCCATGTTGAAGTGATGGAAAGGACTTTCCGGCTCCTCCTTGAGCACCCGGTCGAGCAGGGCGAAGTTGCGGGCCTCTTTGCCCTTTTCGGCCATCAGCACGGCGTTGTAGCCATAGTGGTTCAACACCAGGTCCGGCACCCGCAACCGGTCGACCCCGGCATCACCCAGCGTGGCGTGGTGGATCTGCTCGTGGATGCGGCCCGTCCAGCGCATTTCGGGCACCCGCTGGAAGAGGCGGGGGCCATAGTGCTCGATGGCATCGGCCTCGTTGTCGTTGATCAGGTTGATGATCCGCGGCAGGTAGATCATCGGCCGGGCCGTCAACGGGCGGCTGATCAACTGACGCAGGGCAGCTTCACTGGTTTCGACCAGTTCCTCGTCCCCGTCCAGGGCCAGCACCCAGTCGCCGGTGCAGTGATCCAGCGAGGCATTGCGCGCTTCGGCAAAGTCACCGGTCCAGTCGAAGTGAAAGACCTTGGCGCCCATCTCCAGGGCAATCTCGACGGTGCGGTCCGTCGATCCGGTGTCCAGGACGATCATCTCGTCGGCGACGTTCTTCACGCTGGCCAGCGCCTTGCCGAGGAGTTTTTCCTCGTTCTTGACGATCATCGAGACAGACAGCCGGGCAGGCACGGCGGGGACCGCCTCAGTGTGCTTGAGCAGGATCAGCAGGTGGGCGTATCCGTCGCCGATTCGCTCCCGCAGCTTGCGGGATTTGCCGATCATCTGGCGGTTCACGTCCGTCAGGCTCTGCCGGGCCCCCGGATGGTCGGGGCTGAGGACGAGGGCCGCCTCAAAGAACCGCTTGGCGAGGGCGCTTTCCTTCAGCTGGAAGAGGGCCACGCCCAAGACGTTGTAGAAATTGGCGTTCCGGGGGTTGAGTTGCAGGGCCCGGGACAGGTGGGTGACGGCATCTGTGGGATTGCCGGTGAACACCTGGGCCGATCCCAACAGGGCAAAATAGTCCGGGGCGGCCGGGGCGATGGCCGCATAGGGCTCCAGCAGCCGCCGCACTTCCTCGTATTCCTGCCGGATGAAGGCCTCATTGGCCGTGCTGAAAGCCCGCGTCAGCGCCTGCACCTGCTCACGGACAAGGGGCCGGGTCAGCATCTCGGCGATCAGGTCCCGGACCCGCCCAATGACGGCCGGCCAGCCATGCACTTCGGCCGCCGCCCGGGCGGCACTGGCCTTGACGGCCCGTTCGTCCGTGTGTTCCACGGCCTGGCGCATCATCCGCCGCAAATCCATCCCGTTCACCTGGAAAAAGCTCGTGTGCCCCCGGGTGGCCACCGATCCCACCTGGGTTTCCGCCAGATTCAGCCGCCGACCGGCCACGGTCCAGGAGACGTCCGCCGGGGCGACGGCGGCGGTGGGTCCCTCGGCGGGGACGAGCACCGGCACCCCACACGCCAATGCCTCGATCACCGGCCAGGGATGGGCCGCATCCCGGGCCAGATAGACGACGACGTCGGCGCTGCGGATCAGGGCTGCCCGGGCCGACGCGTCCATCGGCAACGCCAGACGGAGGATATGGGGGGCATCCGTGTTTTCGGCCAGAGTGGCGACCTGCTGCAAGGCCGCCTTCCGCAACTGGGGACTCGCCTTGTCGATGTCGGCGATGATCAGGGTGACGTCCTCGGCGGCCATGAACTCGGCGGCATAAGACGTGACGAGGGTTTCCACGTCACCGTTCCAGGTCATGTCGGTCACGCAGAGCAGGCGGCACCCTTTGGCACCGGCCGGCACGGCGGGCGCAGCGTCGGGGGTGAACACCGTCAGGTCGACGCCCGGCGTCACCACAGCCATGCGGGTCGACGGGTAGCCGTCCTGGGCAAAGCCGGCCATCTGGATCGCCGAGCTCAGCCAGATCCCGTCCGCCCCGTTGAGCAGGGGCAGTTCCCAGGCTTCCGGCATCGTCGAAAAATCCCAGACCGGCAGGTGGACCAAGTGCCCGCTCGCCGGGATAACACCCCGCCCGGGACCGGTCAGGTCCAAGGTCAGCACAACGGCGGTCGGCTGACGGTTCTGCAGACCCGTCAGACCACCGGGGAGGCTGACACTGTCCTGATCCGTGCTGAGGCACACACGGTAATCGGCCTGCAGCCCCCGCAGCAGCGGTGCCCAACCGGCCGGCGTATCGTGCACGCCTCCCCACCAGACGAGCTCCGGTTTGCGGCTGATCGACCCGATTTTCAGTGCCATGCGGTTTCCTATCGTCGTGCTGTCATGCGCAGGCCACCCGGATGGGCGGGACATCGGCAGGGGTGCATTCGATTTCTTTCGGCAGTTCCCCTGGAAAACCAAGCCCACGCATCTGTGTGCCGATTTCCCCAAAGCGACGGCCGGTCTCGTCAAGCAGGATACGGCACTTCCGGCAGACCGCCCAGTTGGCGGGGCTTTCGGAGTCGTCGGACCGCAGAACGGGCCTAGGCGACAGGCGATGCCGTATATTTCTTTGCCAAAGCCCGCCAGACCTCCGGCTCCAGATGGGTCATCACCACCCGGCCGGACTGGACGCCACGGGCGAGTTGGCGCTGGTCGCCACCCGGCACGATGACGTGCACTGCCGCATACAGCGCCGCCACGCCCGCCAGATCGAGCGCCTCGGTGAACAGTTGGACGTCCGCTGCCTGTGCCGGGTCCACGCCCAGGGTCTGGAACGCCGCCTCGATCCTGTCGCCCGCCTCAGCGGCCGTCACGCCCTGAACCGGGTCGAGCCAAAGCACCAACTCCACCTTGTCGCCTGCGGTGAACGCCGCCGTATAGCGTCGCAGCACCTCGATCCAGACGTCACCGTCCCAATCGGGGTGGTGCAGAAACCGCATGCCCGGCGAATCGAGTGTCAACGGCGCCAGACCGGGCTTGAAGACGGGCAATCCCTCGGCATCCTGATCGGCGATTCCGGGCAGCCAGGTGTGCAAGCGCCCGTAAAACTGCCGATCCATCCGGTGCAGATAGGCCGCTTTCAGGGTCTCCAATTGGCCCAACACCGTCTGAGCCACCAGGCGGTTGGCACCGTAGCAGGCCTGCACGCCGCCCAGCAGGGCGTTGCCAATGGCCTCCCAGGTGGCCATGGTGATGACCGGCGGATCGTCGGCCTCCACCAGCCATTTGTGCCAGATGGTCAGCATGTCCTCGACCATCCGTCCGGCCGTCGTCGCCTCCTTGACCGTCGTACTGTCGTCATGCATCCGGATGCCGACCGTGGGCTCGTTGAGGAAGGCAAACTGCCCGTGACGGCTGAGGCCGATCAGATAGTCCCAGTCACGGGCAAGGAGACCCTCCGGCACGCTGGGGATCAGCCCATGGCGGACGACCAGTTCCCGCCGAAAAACCAGAGTCTGCCAACTGATGCAGCAATTGATCAGCAGGTGGAGGAAATCGTCCCGGCCGGAGACATAGGGGACGTCCGGAACACCTTGCACCTTTGACCCGTTGCTGAGGGTACCGTCGGCATCCATCACCTGTGCCAATGAATAGACGCCCGTCACTTCTGGATGGCTCTCCAGCAAAGCCAGTTTCTTTTCGAAACACCCCGGCAGGGCGATGTCGTCGTCACCGAACAGACAGACGTAGTCCCGAGTGGCCGCCGCCAGCAGGAAATTGTAATTGCCGAAAGGGCCGAGGTTCGTGGCATGCCGCACATAGCGGATCCGGGCATCCGTGTAGGTGGCCATCAGCGCCTCCGTCTCATCCGTCGAGGCATTGTCGGCGACGAGGATCTCGCAGGGCACCGTCGTCGCCAACAGGCTGTCGAGACAGTCCTTCAAGTATGCGGCACGGTTGTAGGTCGGGACCAGAATACTGATGGCGGACATGGTGGCCTTTCTCGCGGTCAGATCGGGGGAACCAGGGCGGGCCGGCTCAGGCCGGAGGCGCCGGCAGGAAACGGGCCGCCACGCGACGCCAGACGTCCGGCTCCAGGCGGGTCATCACCGCCACGCCGACTTTGGTGCCCCGGTCGACCTGCTGTGGATCGCCGGCCGGCACAATGACGTGCATCGTCGCATACAGGGCCGCCAGGCCAGGCAGATCGAGGGGTTCGCTGATCAATTGGACGTCCGCCGTCATGTCCGGGTCCAGGCCCAGAGTCGCGATCACCGCCTCGACCCGCTCGCCTGCCGCCTCGATGGTCACGGCCTGGGCGGGGTCGTGCCAGAGCAGGAACTCGACGTCGTCTTTGACCGTAAACGCCAACAGGTACCCTTTGAGGGCCTCCTGCCAGGCGGTGGCAGACCAGGTGGGATGGTGAAAGAACTGGACCTGCCTCTGCGTGTCGAGGGCCAAAGGGGCCAGGTCCCGCCGGAAGATCGGCCGTCCCTCGACATCCAGGTCTGCCGCATCCGGCAACCACTGTTTGCGATGCTGATCAAAGGCCCCGTCCATGCGCTGGCGATACTGGTGCTGCAAGCCCGACAGCGACCGGAGAAACGCCTGCTGACGGGCGGGATCGTCGCCGTAGCAGGACTCCACGCCGTAAGTGATCATCCTGCCCATCGACTTCCAGGTGCCATCCGTGATGACGGGCAGGTCATCCGACTCCAACAGCCACTTGCGCCAGAGCGTCAGCATATCCTTGACCAAACGCCCCGTGACCCGGGTCTGCAGCATGCTCGTACTGGCCGCATGGATACGCACGCCGACCGTCGGCTCCATGAGGAAGGCAAACTGCCGTTGGCGACTGATCTCGATCAGATAGTCCCAGTCACAGGCCACCAGACCATCAGCCCCCTCTTTGATGCCCCCATGCCGGTCGTACAGGGCCCGTCGGAAAACCAGGGTCTGCCAGGAAAGGCAGCAGTTGATGATCAGATGGGCGAACTCGTCCCGGCCGGACACGTACGAACAGTCCGGGACCCCCTGGACCCGCGACCCCAGGGCGAGATTGCCGTCCTCATCCAGGATACGGGTCGTCGTATAGGCGCCGTCGACCTGCGGGTTGGTTTCAAGGATGGCGAGCTTGGCCTCGAAACAGCCCGGCAGGGCGATGTCGTCATCACCGAACAGGCAGAGATACTCCTGCGTGGCCGCCTGCAGCAGGAAGTTGTAATTGCCGAACGGTCCGAGGTTGGTCGCATGCCGCACGTAGCGGATGCGGGCATCGGTGTAGGTGGCCATCAGCGCCTCGGTGCCGTCCGTCGAGGCATTGTCGGCGACGATGATCTCGCAGGGCACCGTTGTCGCCAACAGGCTGTCGAGACAGTCCTTCAGGTACGCGACCCGGTTGTAGGTGGGAACCAAAATACTGACGGCGGACATGATCACCTTTCCATTCGCTTTGGCTGACACCGGGGGTTCCCCGCATCAGGTCAGGGGCCTTCCAAGCAGGCGGGTCGCCAGCCGCCGCCAGACGTCCACGTCCAGCCGGGTCATCACCGGGGTGCCGATCTGGGTGCCCCGGGTCACCTGCACCGGGTCGCCGCCAGGGATCACCGCATGGACCGCCGCATACAGGCTGGCCAAGCCTGATAGATCCAGTGGCTCCGTGAGCAGTTGGATGTCCGGTCCCCGCTCCGGGTCGACATCAAGGCGCTGGCAGACTGCAGCGATCCGGGTCGCCACCTCGTCCAGGGAGACGCCCTGGTCGGCATCGTGCCAAAATACCAGCTCGACATCATCCTCGGCCGAGAACGCCGAGAGATAAACTTCGAGGACCCGTTCCCAGGTGTCGGAGGCCCATGTCGGATGATGAAAGAACTGTAGTCGCTTGACGGTGTCGAGGGCCAGTGGGGCGACGCCCCGGCGGAAAATCGGCAGGCCGTTGGCATCGAGCGCCGCCCGCAGCGGACTGTCGGTTGGGAACCCGGCATAAAAGGTGCCCGTCATGCGGGCTGCATAGTCCTGCCGGAGACTGGCAAAGTGGCGGTTGAAGGCAGCCATCCGGGCTTGGTCCTGCCCGTAACACGAGCGCACGCCGGATTCGAGCATGAGCGCCATCCGCTGCCACGCCATATCGGTGATCACCGGGCACATTTCGCTTTCCAACAGCCACTTGCGCCAGATGTGCACCATGTCCTTGGCCAGATGACCCGCCTCCCGGGCGACTTTGTTGCCATGGCTGCCTGTGTGGAGCCGGACCCCGACCGTCGGTTCCTTCAGGAAGGCAAAATGCCGGTGATAGCTGATCTCGATCAGATAATCCCAATCACTGGCATACAGCGTGGGGTCCTTGAGGACGCCGTGCCGGTCGCGCAATTCCCGCCGGAAGACGAGGGTCTGCCATGACAGGCAGCAATTGATCAGCAGGTGGGCAAACTCGTCCCGACCGCGCAGGTGTGAGCATTCGGGCACCCCGTTGACCGTCGTCCCCGGGGCCAGGTTGCCCGCACCGTCCATGATCCGCAGCATTGAATAGACGCCGGCAACTGTGGGGTCATTGTCCAGGATGGCCAGTTTCTTTTCGAAGCAACCCGGCAACGCAATATCATCATCGCCGAAAAGGCAGATGTACTCGTTGGCGGCCCGCTGCAACAGGAAGTTGTAATTGAAAAAACCCCCGCCGTTTCCGGCGTGACGCACATACGTGATCCGGGGATCCGTGTAGGTCGCCATCAGCGCCTCAGTGCCATCGGTCGACCCATTGTCCGACACGAGGATCTCGCAAGGCACGGTCGTCGTCAGCAGACTATCGAGACACTCCTGCAAGAGCCCAGCCCGGTTGTAGGTCGGAACGAGAATACTGACTGCGGGCATCGTGGCCTTTCTCGCTACACCCCTCGGCACTGCCCGGGAGGCCAGATCACTTACTGGAGCAGGGGGCGCTGGTCGGCGAGAATCTGCTTGAGCATCTGACAGACGTAGCGCACTTTCTCTGCCGTCATGTCCATGCCGGACGGGAGATTGATCCCGTATGGGCTCAGGGCGTAGCTCACCGTGTTGCGGGCTTGGGCCCGCAGCGACTCGGGTTGCCCGGCATACGCCGGCAGCGAACTGAGCGGATAGAAGAACGGACGGGAATCGATCTGTTGCTCGGCCAAACAAGCGATCAGTGTTTCTTTGTCGAGGCCGTACGCAGCATCGAGGATCAATGTCACCATCCAGTAGGTGTTGCGGACATGCGGGGCCTCGGCGTTCAGGGTGATCCCCGGCATGTCCGCCAGTTCCCGGGCATACAGGGCAAACGTCTCCCGCTTGCGTGCCACCAACTCGTCGATCCGTTCCAGTTGGGCGAGGCCCAAGGCCGCCTGCACGGCAGCCATTTTGTACTTGAATCCGACCTCGGCATTCCAGAACATCTTGTCGCCGCCGAACTGCCGGCCATGATCGCGCAGCGCCCGAATCCGCAGAAACAAGTCCTCACGGTCGGTCACCAGCATGCCGCCTTCGCCGGTCGTCATCGTCTTGGAACCGTGGAAACTGAAAACCCCCGTGTCTCCCAGGCTGCCGGCCATGGCGCCCCCGTGAATCGAACCGACGGCTTGGGCGGCATCCTCGATCACGGCGATCCCGTGACAGTCGGCAATGGCCCGGATGGCCGTGTAATCCGGCATGTTGCCGTATAGGTCGACGGGGATGACGGCCTTGGTCCTCGGCGTGATGCAGGCCTCGAAGGCCGCCGCGGACAGACACCAGCTCCGCGGGTCGATGTCGGCAAAGACGGGCGTGGCCCCGACATAAGTCACGGGCGCAGCGGAAGCGATCCACGTCACGTCCGGCAGGATGACCTCGTCACCGGGCCCGACG